>NZ_JAQPZO010000012.1:0-69107 GCF_037619445.1 Exiguobacterium sp. USCH10
TCGCGGATGGCGATGCGGTCCTCGAGCAGCTTGTTGTAGATGAACCGGGCGCAGCCGATCGTCTTGATGAGGAACTCGGCCTGTGCCGGCGTTGGATGGAGCCGATATTTGTAGGCTTTCAGCATGTCCGTCCCTCCTCCCTCCAGAAGATTGTGAATCATCTTCCTCATCAGATACCCGCGGAGGCGGAGGGAGAATCTGACGGAATCACGAACTTTTGTTCGCTACATCTGTCACAGGGAGAGAAGAGTTTTGGACCGGGCGATTCATCCTCCGCCTACGCCGGGCTACGCCCCGAGACGCTTAGAGGAGGGAGAATTCTCGCCTGATTTAGTTAAACAAACATTCGGCAGTATCTTTAAAAAACCAAAAGGTAAGGGCGACATAAGCCCGAGACAAGCTTTAACGTCAGCGCTCTCTTCAACAGTCGGGGCCGCGAACATCATCGGTGTGCCTGCAGCGATCATGTTCGGGGGACCGGGTGCCATCTTCTGGATGTGGGTCATTGCCATCATCGGCATGGCCATCAAGTTCTCGGAGAGCGTACTTGCCGTCCACTATCGTGAAAAGAATGACGCCGGCGAATTTGTCGGTGGACCTGTCTACTACATATCAAAAGGCCTTCGTTGGAAATGGCTTGCGACTTGGTTCGCCTTTGCCCTCATGATCGAACTCATCCCGAGTATCATGGTACAGGGGAACGCCGTCAGCTCCGCAGTTCGTGAGACGTTCAACGGAAACACGCTCATCACTGGCATTGTCGTTGCCGTTCTTGTCGGTATCATCGTCTTCGGTGGTTTGAAACGGATTGCGAAAGTGACGGAGATCGTCGTTCCTGGGATGGCGCTCGTCTACGTCGGGGCAGGACTCATCATCGTGTTGATGAACTTGTCTGAGATTCCAAACGTGCTCAGTCTTATTTTCTCTTACGCGTTCGAGCCGATGGCCGCGTTCGGTGGTTTCGCCGGAGCCGCAGTCGCCGAAACAATTCGTTGGGGCTTCGCCCGCGGACTCTATTCGAATGAAGCCGGTCTTGGGACGGCACCAATCGCCCATGCCGCTGCACAGACGGATCATCCGGTACGCCAAGGATTCTGGGCGGTCATCGGAATCGTCATCGATACGTTGATCATTTGTAGTACGACCGCCTTCGTCGTCTTGTCTTCAGGTGTGTGGACAGCGGATGGAGCAATGGAAGACCCAGCAGCATTGACGACAATCGCCTTCCGTGAATACTTTGGGTATACGGGAAGTTTACTTGTCACGATCTCCCTCATTTTCTTCGTGCTCTCGACGATCATCGTCATTATCTTTTACGGCTCGCGTCAGGCGGAGTACTTATTCGGTTTAACGGCAGGAAAAATCATGAAGGCCGTCTATATTGTCTCGATTGTCATCGGTTCGATTGGAGGCGCTCAAATGATTTGGAACTTCCTCGACTTGATGCTCGCGATGATTCTCATCCCGAACATGATTGCCGTATTGTTACTCAGCAGTGAGGTTAAGCGATTAACGACCGAATTCTTCACGTCCGAGAAGTACTATAAGAAAGATATCGCCGAAGAAGAGGCGTCTTAACCAACAATCCGACTGCTCACGCAGTCGGATCTTTTTTTAGGATGCCGGTTCAACTTTCTCGATTCCAGCCTTGATCGCTTGTACCGAGGCATCAAACTTCTGTTGTTCTTCGTCCGTCAATTCAATCTCGATGATCTTGCGAATGCCGCTCCGGTCAATCAAGGCCGGTACACCGATATGCACGTCACTCGCCCCATACTCGCCTTCTAAATGAGCCCCAATCGTGACGACGGAGTTTTCATTTCGGACGATGGCCCGGATGATGCGTAGCAAGCCGACCCCAATCGCATAATAGGCGGCACTCTTATACTCAATAATCTGATAAGCAGCGTCACGCACATCTGTATAAATAAATTCCAAGTCCTCAAACTGATACTTCTTGTTCTCTGCCAATAGTTCATCAATACTCTTTCCGTAGATGCGGGCATTGTTCCACGCGACAAATCCCGTATCGCCGTGTTCCCCCATATAATAAGCGTGGCAATTTCGCGGCGACAGTTCGAAATAGTCTCCGAGTTTGTAGCGGAGTCGTGCCGTGTCGAGGACGGTCCCCGAACCGATGACGCGTTCTTTCGGTAGGCCCGATGCCTTCCAAGCGACGTGCGCCATCACATCGACTGGGTTCGTCGCAACGACTAAAATGCCGTCAAATCCACTCTTCATCAAGTCTTCCGTCACGGTGCGGACGACCTTCGCGTTTTGCTCGACGAGGTCCATCCGTGTTTGGCCGAGTTTTTGCGCCGCTCCTGCAGTGATGACGACGATGTCTGCGTCTTTACAATCCGAGTAATCCCCTGCCCAAATCCGGACCGGTGTCGGGGCGAAGGAGATCCCGTGATTGAGGTCCATCGCCTCCCCTTCTGCCTTGGCATGATTCGAGTCAATCAGGACGAGCTCCTCGCAAAGGGCAGCCGTCGATAATTGATAAGCAAAACTGACCCCGACCCACCCGGCACCGATGACGGCGATGCGGGTGATGTCTTTCGGGTCAATATCATCTTTATGCGGAATACGTGTCATGTAGATCCTTCCTTTCCATGAATCATTCTCTTATTTAGCATACCCGACTCTTCCATCTTTAACGACAAAAGCCGCATGAAAAATACACGAATATATTAAATTTTATTGTCCAAAAAGCGAGTGACCCAGCATCAATCGGGTCACTCGCCTTTTCTCTTTTATAAGCTAAACTTAGTCAGAGGTTTTTCACTGTTTTGAAGTAATTAAGATCTTACTTCAAAGATTTTTAAAAATATAAAATACGGACAATTTTTAATATACTCCATAATGAGACAAATGAATATGTTGCCACAATACTCCAGTACAATTTGGGATTACTGAGCTTTTCAAAGTAATAAACACTTAAAAATGTAATAAAGACAGAAAATACCGGGGCCCAAAAAAGAGCTGAAAGAAACAATAGTGCAAAATTTTTAGTTGGAATGAATAAAATTAACTCATCAATTAGAATCCACCAAAAAATAAACGAAAGAAATATAAATAAAATTTTTTCAATATAACCTCCATAAGCAACGATATTCGTTATGACTACTTTTATTTATTAAATATCCTACTTCGATTCAAAGATTCCTGTATTCCGAACATAACCAAAAATTTGAATCGTCTCACTTTCCAGAATGAACGGAATTTTTTCTCTCTCTAAAATTGAAATGAGTTCGGTGGACATATCACAAACATCTGGGTCAAGAATCACTCCCTTATAGAGCAGTACGCTTGGTCGCAAACGAATCCATTCGATGGAGCGTAAACGGGATTCCAGCCAAATCTCATCCCACTCTCCCCACGATATTTCATACTCGGATAACAAATCACTTGGAAATAACGTATCCTCCCCTAAGTATTTCATTTGATACGACGGCGCATGCGTCAACGCTTCAGAGACAGCTCGATTAAGACGTTGCCATTTTGTCTCGTTCATTACCGATGTCAATTGGTGTCTCTCTATGTATTGTAGTTCTTCTCGTCGGTTCATGCTGTTGAACCTTCTATCATAAGTTCTAATTTTTCAATCGTTCGTAATACTTCTTTACGATTCTGCTTGCGTTTCATCCAAGCGGGTAATCGACTTTCGAGACTACGGTTCGTTCCCTCGCTCGTCCGAATCTTTGCCTCGATATAATATTTAATATAGTTGAGGTGTTCACGGTTGTAAGCCCATAACACATGACCACAACAACCTGTTTGTAAAAATAGCGGCAAACCAAAATGAACATCGATTGGTTCTCCGACGTACTTCGTACCGCTCTCCTTCATTTGCAAATGACCGCAATGAAGACAACTGAGGCGCACCTCATCATTCTTCTCCCACACATCGGCCTGTCCCCCACATCTCGGGCAAATGACAAGCATGGGATTCATGAATGAATAAATCTCTCGGCTCTCTACTAAAAATCGATGGGTCACGTTATCGCCTCCTTATTTCATTATACAAAAAACCAGCGAAGCTTAGCTTCGCTGGTTTCAAAGTCACGATTATCCAATCGAACCTTCCATCTCGAACTTATTTAATTGCACTATATATAGAAGGAAATAGGTTTGTTTCATCGTTTGTTTTATGGGTTTTCATCATTTTCGTATGTATTGATGTGTATAGTTTGTTTCAATTTTGAGGGCTGAACTGAGGGCTGAGAGGGCTGAACCGTTTCGCCGTTTTGTGCTGCGGGTATAGGAGCAACAACACGTCACCTGTTTGCGGCACGGGGAGGCAATCACATGCAACTGGCAATCATCGGGTCGAAGGAAGAGATCATGGAAGTGATGCGATATATCGAGGGCATGCGGGTGATCCAGAAGGGCGAGCAAGTGGTCCGGGCGGAGATGGTCACGCGCACGGAAGAACGGACTCAATTGAGGTTCGAGGACATCACGCCGAATACGACGAAGATCGGTTGAGCTCTCTGATGAGGGCTTTTATTTTGCCTTTATTTGGTCACACTCATCTTTCACAATTCGGACGATTGCCGGACGGTCTGGGCAGGGCGTATGCTCGATATGAGGTGAAAACATGGCAGCGACAAAACGACCGTTCTTGTTATATGAAGACACGTATGAACTCATTTTTTCTAGATTAGTAATGGCGAATCTCGACCCTCTCATCACGTTTCGCGTCATCGAAGTCCATCCGCTCAAGATGCGATACCTCTGCGAAGTGAAGAGCCGTGATGAAACATGGTGGCAATGGGTCTATCTACACCGCGGCCACAGCCGTAAGATGTATGTGAAGCCGTCTGTGAAACGAAAAAAGAGCCCCGCCGTTTAAATGGCGGGGCTTACTTTGTTCATTCCTTCGTGTAACCGTCTCTCTCCTTGCCTGACTCATAAAGACCTACCGATGCAAGCCCTGCGATTACACCTGCCCAGATACGGATGTAAATATCAACCGTTGTAAACGGGGCGGCTGCAATCCCGACTATGATGCCGATGAAGATAGCGACAAGCGGGATGATATTCTTCGGGATTCGGACCGTTTGTTTTGCAACTTCACTCAACCCGATGATGACCGGCGAAATCAACGTAACAAGCAACAAGAGTTCTGCTGGAAATTCCATGTTAGACGTCCTCCACTTCGATTTTTTTGAAATCTTTCTTCAGTGCTTGTAAAACATTTCGCTCAAGATTTTCCTCATCTCCAAAAGATCCGATTCGTTTCCCGTCTACAATGACACGTCGCAACTTGTCTTTTGTACCGATAGATTTTTCCTCCGCCGGTTTGGGCGCTACTTTTGGAGGTTCAGGCTTTTTTGAGGGGATTGGTTCGAAATCGAAGTTTTTCCCATAGTTGCTCGGGATAAACTCGCCACTGAACAACTGGTACCAACCTCGATTAATTGCATAGATATGACGTACGTCTCCCTTTTTTAGCCGTGCGCCAGTCTGCGTTCCAAACTTGGCGCTGCCGTAGACTGGGACGTCTCGAAGCATCTTCGCTGTTCCGAGTTTGACTAGTGAAGCAGGCGGCTTGATGGTCTGTGGTTTTTGGGCAGTGATATACGGAACTTTGTAGAACTCACATACGGCCATCGCGATTTCTTGAGCGCATTCTTGTTGGAACGACTTGTCAATCATGAGCAATGCTTCACGGTTGTTGTCCATAAAGCCAAGTTCAAATAAGACTGCAGGCATCTTTGTATTGGCGGTGACGTAAAGTTGTTGCTTCACGACACCACGATTTTTTTGAACTGTGCCTTTGGCCAAATGTTTGAGTGCGATTTTTGCGAACACTTCAGACTGACCGCCCGACGGATCGATGTGTGCTGAGAACCCTTCGGGATCTTTCCCTGGACCATCGAATTTTCCATCAAGAGCGTTATAGTGGATTGAAATAAAGAGATCAACCTTTGCATCATTCGCTCGTTTTACACGAGATGCTAGTGAATGATCCGCATCTCCAGGAGCCGTTTCGACCACTTTGAACCCGCAACGTTTCAACTCTGCAATCAGATAAGCTGCAACCGCTTTGTTAAACTCATTTTCCGGAATGAACCGTCCGATTGATTGAATGAAGGGAGTCCGTTTCCCTGGCGTCAGTGGTGCCAGCCCGTGTCCATCGTCAACGCCGATTTCTATTTCTTCTGCTCGGATATTTGTCAATGCAATTCCTCCTTATGGATGTAATTAAAAAGACGCCATCCGCAGATGACGTCACTTGATGATGAAATGCCAAACTGCCGCGATGCCACCACCGATATACGGGGTGACGATGAGCAGCCATTTGAAATAGTGTGATTTGACCTCGCGTTCGGTCTCGAATCGTTTCTGGCGAGTCTCTTCGATCTTCACGTTGACCTGTCCATCCATCTGCACCTGTTCCTTGAAAATCTCAAGAATCGAGTCAGATTGTTTGAGCACCGTGCCCATAATGACCTCGTTGCGCCCGTCGCGTTTTGCCTGTTCGGATCGGAACTCTTTCAGGTCTCCGGCAATGCCCTCGACCTTCAGCCCGGTCATCATGTTACTTTGCGCCTGGGTGGCCACGTTCTCGGTCAGCGTCTTCATCGTCTGTTCCAACGTACTGATAGAGTCCTTGAGCTCGCTGTGATTCAACTCGAGCGTCTCGACGGCAGGCGCAAGGTCCGCGCCTTGCTTCGCCGTCTGCTCAATCTGTTGAATCGTCTCTTTTTGCTTCTTGATTTCCTTTTCCAGTTTGTCGACCCGTACAACCAAATCCTCTGCCATCTTCGACACTCCCTCTTCTGTTGTCGCTCGGCCGCACGAGCACTGTATCCTTATAAAGTTTCTTGCGTAAGGCATGGCAATCACCATGCTTCATCAGGCCGTCATAACTGCGCAACGTCCGAAGGACCGCATCACCGTCCACTCTTCCCTTTCCATATTGCCGTGCCAAATACTTCACCCGCCGCTTCATGCGGATTGCCGTCGATTTCCGCATCCGGATATGCGTCCGGAACACCCTATACCCAACCCAGTCGATGCCGTGCGAGATCGGACGAATCGATGTCTTGTTGTTGATGCTCAGGTGGAGCTCGTCCTTCAAGAAACAGTCGATCTCGAACAACAACCCCGTAGCACCGTCTTGTCCGCATGCAGGACCAACACATCGTCCATATATCGCATATAGTGCTTGGTCTTCAGCGTATGCTTGGCGAACTGGTCGAGCTCGTTCAGGTAGATGTTCGCACAAAGTTGACTGAGCAGGTTGCCGATCGGCATCCCTATCCCCTGAACGCGCCCTTTCTCGTACTGATGGTCACCAAGCTCGACACCGAAAAGGTCCGACTCACTCGAGATGATCGAATGAATCAGACCTAGCAGCCGTTTGTCCTTGATTTTTCTTTCGATGATGGACAAGAGTATCTGGTGGTCGACACGATAGAAGTATTTCGCGATGTCCAGTTTCAGGCAATAACCACCCCCTTTAAAATCTTGCCGTATCCAATGCTGCAGTCTCCCGACGGCGCGATGTGCCCCTTTCCCTTTCCGACAGGCATAGGAGTCATAGATAAAACTCTTCTCGTAAATCGGGAGCAAGGTCTGATAGATGGACCACTGCACGACCCTGTCTCGAAACGGGAGCGCCATGATCAGACGACGTTTCGGTTCCGTCACGAAGAACTGACGGTAAGGGCTGACCTGATACATGCCGTGCATCAGCTCGTTCTGTAAGATGATCAGGTTCTCTTCTAAGTTCTGTGTGAACCGGAGAATCTCTGGTTTGTAGCGTTTTCCTTTGATTGCTTCTTTGTATGCTGCGTATAAATTTTCATATTCTACAATTTCCCCAAATAATTGTCCGACTCGTTTCAAAAGTGACGTCGCTACCTTTCCATTGATCGTACTAACTAGAGACGATTCTGTTTATTTTTTTGCCGTCTAGGCACGGAAAGGCGTCCGTTTTGTCCACCGTCCGACGTCGTGTCCGACAATCGGCTTCTTCGGGACAGAACCGCGGAACGGAAGCCCAGATTCGTATTCGCATTCGAACGCGGGTTATTCAGGTTGAGATAGAACACCCCGGCATTGGACGAATTGTTCCAATTGCCGCCGCGAATCGGGACCACATTCACAAAGTAGACGCCTCCCCGAAATCATTATTTTTCTTTCTGTGATTTGATCCATCCGCCAATCAGGCGACCGATTTCAGACAAACTACGATTCCACACCTCATATTGTTTGAATGGTAAAAATCCCAATTCCATTGCCAGTCTCGTCAAGAAACGGAGAAACTCAAGTTCGATGTCCAAATCTTGAAGTGTTGTCTTCTTGTGATATCGTTTGTTCGCCCGAACGGTCAGTTCAAGCAATTTGTACATACTTTCTTTCGTGTCTACAGCCAATCCGTATCGTTCTGACTTCGGATAATTCCGTAAAGCGATGTAGCCATAACCAATCATATCCTCTATCTTTTGACGGACTATCAAATCTGAATCATGCATAAATTCCTCCTAAAAGCGGTGAGCCCACTATCGTGGGCCCACTCAGATATTCAGTTGACAGATTTCAGATTACTGAACGAACGCGGAACGGAAGCCCAGATACGTATTCGCAGCCGAACGCGGGATAAGCAGGTTGAGATAGAACACCCCGGCATCGGACGAAGAGGACCAAGCGCCGCCGCGAAGCGGGATACGTGTCCCGTAATTTCGTACGTAAATTCGATCAGAACCGTGATCACCTGAAGTTGGAGCGATCGCGAGATACTTCATCAATTCAGGAACTGTGTACCCGGATTTTCCGGCTAACGACTCGAAAGCTGTATTGTTTTCAGCAAAACTTGAATCGGTATCACCGCCAGTGTACATCGGATTTTCACGCTGACTGTTTAAAATCAACGATCCGCCAGCACTTCCTGATGCTTGAGTGTCATTCCCTGGCACAGAATTATCAAAGAAAACTCCTGTATCTAACCAGTTGGCGAGGTTGTCCGGCGTGTTGAAGTTATTGTCCTGATGAACATAAATCTTTCCGTTCACAAGTCGGAATCCGTCTACAAATTCGTTGATGTTCCCGTTCAAATCGTAAATTCCGGCAATCGTATTGTCATGCGCGAACGACACTGGACCCGTTCCCGTCAAAATCCGAGATGGCGAGGCAGGTGATTCGAGACGACCGACTTCATGCGGCATCGCATGGTCTTTACCGTAGTTGTTGTTCCCACGAGGCATGAACCCATTCTTTTTACACCAGAGCGCGATGGCCGCCCATTCGGCGTTCGTCATCAAGTGCCATCCTGCACCCTTCGCCTTCGACGCCGCAGAAGCCGTGTCGATCGTCATCGAGTGACCCGGTGCCACGCCAGGCAGTGAATAGGCGCGCCCGTCCTTGATGACGTTCTGATATTTCGAGATCCAGATGCCGTCCTTGACGACCCCGTCGACGATGAACGCCGGGTGCGGGGTGTTCGGTGCTCCTGTGATGACGTCTGACAAATTGAAGCGTGGCACGAACACCATGACGGACGGATTGCCTAAATCGTCATACATGACCGTGTTCTTCCCGCCTGTCGCGGCCTCGACCGCATGCCGATAACTATCTTTGATTGAGAATACGAATGGCATTATTCAGCCACCTCCATGTCTGGTTGTTGTTCCGGAACTGATTTCGAGTCGAGGTATACCTGAGGCAATGGCCAAAGGACGAGCTTCACCTTCTTCGTGTCGAGTGGTAACACGACCAGTTCGCCCGCCTCGCCCTCGACTTCGCTCTCGACGTATTCATGTTCGCGTGCCGGGATGATGACCGTGGCGACGTACCATGCGCCAAGCCCTTCGCGGACACGCAATAAATCATTGTCGAGGCACACGTCGATGACCCGCTCGTTCTCCTCTTGCCGTTCAGCGAGTGGAATCTCAACCTGCCCCTCGATTTTGAGTACACCTGCCTGCATAGAAAAGGCAGCCGTTTCACCGGCCGCCACATTAGAAATGATCATATTGTTGCCCTCCTTATTGGATGTTCGGGTTGACGAGCGTCCACGTGAACGCAGCGCTCTTCGCGGAACCCGTCATTTTGACCTTGAACCCGTTCTGTGTCTTGTCATAGACGACGAACGTCCCCGCCGCGCTCGCGTCGCCCGATGGGGTGACCACGACGTCATAGTCCGGGGCGTTCGATTGTGGCCAACCTGTCAGATTGATCAATACGAACGGTTCCGCCGAACGAAAATATCCATCGTCCGTGATGTTGTTGACGATGGTCGCCTTCCCTTGCAGCAACTTCTGTTTCTTGTAACGGTCGAGTTCGAAGTTCAGTTTGTTGATCATGTTCAACGCGATGGCAGCCACCAACCCGCTGCCGTTATGCCCAATCAAAATTCCTTCTTCGATATTGTTCATGTTCTCCTCATCGAGAGGGGTCCCTTCGACGAGGACGGACCCGTTGTTGTCATCGAGGACCCGGTCCTCCCAGGCGGTCGGATCATAAACGAGCGTTCGTTGCATCATGACACCTCCGTCTTGAATTTAAATTGGAACAGGCGTCCCTTGTTTTTTTCTTTTACCTTGTTCGGTGCAATCTCCGCACGGACAATCCCCGACTGATCTAGCAGGCGGCATCGCGTGACCGTCCCGTTCGGTGCTTTGGTCGTCAAATAGACGTGCTTGATGACCGTATCACCCGAGACGATGGACCGGCGGATCTTCGCCGGATAGGTCACCCCGGCGATCGTATAGTCCGCACTCACGCACGTCTGGTCGATCAGTCGGGCGATGTCTTGAATCATGTTTGATTTGAGCAAGGTGCCTCACTCTCCTTTTTGTGTATACGTGACACCGGCGAACGGCAAAGTCGACGACCCATAAGAAGTCGACGAACCTGCGTCGATGTCATCTGAGACCTGCATGCCCTCCTGTTCCGTCATGTGACGGACGACGGGCGGGGAGGAGATGCCGGAATCGAGCACCGCGATGACGGTCACCTCTTCATCGCTCGATGTCCCGACGTCAATCCGGGATGGCTTTTGACCGGAGTACATCGCGCCTGCCATGGTGATACCGCCGACACCCGCCGCGCTCGTCGTCTTCGTTTTGATGGTCGCAGCGTGGCTGGATCCTGGCATGAAGATGCCTGCCCGGACGGCGATGACCGGATGGATGTGGATGCGTCCATTCTTGTAGATGACACGATAATAGACGCTGTCGTCACGACGGAACCAGATCGATTCGAGCCGTGTCGATTTCCGTTTGTTCTTCTCGACGGCACGGAATGCCGAAGGCAGGTCACGCTCGCTACGCAACGGACCATCGATCTCGATGCGGAAGTGATAGGGGTCTCCCCCGTATTCGAACCATTCTACGATTTTCGCCTTGTCCAGGATGATGGACACGACCTCCTCGATTGCCTGAGGCGTTCCTTTCTTGCGGTGGACCGACCATGAGCTCCGGATGAGCGCACGTTTCTGTTCGGCGCTCAATCGGTCGTCATAATAGTCGAGATGTTCTTCCTTGGCAATGATGTCAAGGAGCATCTCCGGTACCGGGTTCGAAGGGTCGAGGATGTCTGTCTGACCGAGCACATAACGGAACATCTCCGAGATCGCTTCGACCAGTGCGCCATTCTCCGGATTCGAGGTGAGCGATGCCGGGAGGAGGTCTGTCAACGAAAAATCATGCAGATCAATCATCGATGAACCCTCCGAACGTCACCCTGATATTCCGTTCATGAGCGACTTGGTCGTCCGCGATCGGGACGTATTCGTTCGGCTCGACGAGGACGCGACGCCCACCCTTCTCCTGCACCCGTGCGTAGAGTTCGCCAGGGTCCACGCCTCTTCCGAGTTTCGAGCGCTGCCACAGCTTGTAATCGGCGATTGCCGTCAGCACCTCGCCCTGATGATAGGATTCGGCGGCACGGAAACTCTCTGGCAGATAATAGACGAGCGTAAGGTCATATTCGACCGGTACAGGCGCAGCCGTCGTGACGAAGTCCGTGAGAGGACGTACATCGCGAGGCGAACATTTTTCGAGCACCGCAGCCAACACTTCTGTGCTCGGTAGCATCCCGCCCTCCATGAGTGGGACGATTTTCACGACACTCGGTGCAGGTGAGACCGCCTTCACATCGATGATGCCCTGATGCGCAGTCTTCGCATGATAGATATATGCCAGCTCCGGACCTGCCGTGGAGTAACCCTCCGGCGACAAATGAATCCGTTCGGCGTACGCTTCGTCCTCCTCGACATCGGTCCCTCCGTTTGAGACCGTGAGGTTCCGGACCGATTGCACCCACGGAATCGGTGTCTGCAGGTCATTGATCAACCCGGGCGCGATGCCGTTGCCGATCGTCCCGTTCTCGGTGCATCGGGCAGTGATATCGATATGGGTCAGACCTGGCGCGACCGAGATGTCACCGACGGTCTCAAAGGAGATACCGCTGTAGGCGACCGTCGTCCCTTCCAGGATGACGAACGTATCCGGGTTGACGACTTCGAATCGTAGCGTCGTCAGTGCAGGCGTCGCCTCGAGTCGGGGCACGCCCTTGTCGTTCCCGATGTGGTCTAGGTAGTTGTCGTCCGCATAGGCGAGACGAGACTGCTTCCCTGTGTAGTCGATGTTGTTCGCCAGTAATGAGGCGATGAACGCCGTCGCCTGCAGGATCTTATACCGAGGGTCGGCTTCGTTCAGTTGAACGCCCGGCATCAGCTGTTCGAACCTTGCCACACCGAGCTGTTCATACTCTTCTACATCGCTCGAGACGAACTCGATCTCAGGTAAATTAAATCGTGTCAATTTCTATCACCACCTTCACCGTCGTTTGGATTCTGCCGTTCAAAAGGTCTGTCTCATCTTGATGGACGATCACCTCTTGGACGCTGACTTGTGGGATGTTACGTTCGAGTTTCTCGATGACCTGTGCGGACCACTCGTTCTTTGCGGTCTCGCTCGGGTCGTCGATTGGCGGGTCCATCCCGAATTCACGGTGCATCGGGTAACTGTCGACGAGCGTGTCCAACAAAAAAGAGACGCTCTGTAAGATGGCAGTCATGCCCGTCGCCCCGTAATCGACCGATGCACCCTCAGAGGACGAACTACTGATCTGATAGACCGTCATCTCCATCCCTCCCTACTTCTTCTTGAATGTCGTGTACTTCGATACGGAGGAGACATAGAGTCCGCCTCCGACGTTGTACCACCGGATGCCGCTGCCGTTTGCATAACCATATACCTGGAAACTCTGACCTTTCCGCAACACCTTTTTGATGCGGGCGTTCAGGGACGGTCCCATCCGGCAATTGAGCATCCCGACCTTCACTGTCGCCGTCCCGATTACCCCGCTCTTCTTCGCGGGGGTCGATGCGGCAGGTGGTTTCGGTTTCGGTTTTTGGCGTATCGGCTTGTCTTTCGGATACTCCTTCATCGTGAGCGAGAGCTCGATGATGTGGGAGACCCCGCGGTTGTCGATGTTGCGATGCGTCTCCTGGAGGTCCTCGATGTACCAGAACCCGTTCGTGACCGGTTTTTGACCGATGACGAGCGTGCCGACCTTGCCACCGTCCCGGAATCCTCGGAGCTGTTGGGCGACCCGTTCAGGGTCGACCTTCAATGACCGTTTCAGACGAATCTTCATGCCAATCGTCTCCTGGCCCGGTCCCTCGAACTCGGGGAGTGGTTTTTGTTGAATGATGTCATGCACGCTCCAACGCGCCGACCCGCTACGTGAGAAGTCGCTGAAGGTGAGTACCTTGCTCGAGGACACCTCGAAGGAGACGCCCGCGAATGTTCCGATTTTCATGACGTCCCTCCGTTCCGTGTCGTGAATTGATCGGCGATGATTCGCCCTTTGACGTCCAGCGTGCCGTTCCCGACGAGTCGGATCGTCATGTTTTTCGTTTTTGAATCGTATTGGACATATGTGCCATCCTCGAACTCGATATGCCGTTTGGTCTCCTCTTTTACAGGCACCTTGTCGACATCGTTGAAGATGGAGCCGAGCACGTAGCCTTGTTTCGCGCTGCCTTCGACGAAGATGCAGACGACGAACTCGTCAATCTTTGGAATCCAGTAGTCCTTCGTACGGATGCTGCCTCGCCCCACGATGGACAGTTCACGAGAAACGACCTCCTCGCCGCCCTTATCCTCGAACAAGACACGGACCGTCGCCCGTTCCGGATAGATCGCGGACACGCGTCCGATATCCACATGTCGCATCAGTATCCCTCCAATACACGCCGAAGCGACAGGGTCGTCTCCGACCCCTTGCTGATCGTCGCCGAGACGGTCGTGATGATGTACTTGCCGTCGAAAGCGTCGAATCCTTGCAAGAGGACCGTCTCGCCCGAATAGACGGCAAGGAATCCCGCGAACCGGACGGAGAAGGTCATGCCCGCCTTGTTGGCATCACGTAATTTTGCCATCGCGAGCTTCTTCGCCGCCGACTCCGAACTGACTTCCTCGTTGACATAGAGGACACGGTTCGTCGCCGGTGGACGTTTCGGGGTGAATGTGTAGCGTCTGACCTTCTTCGTCTTCGGGTCCGTCCATTTGACCGAGCAGCTACGATAAAGGCTCGTCAGCGACTCGTCGCCGTCATAGCTCTTGATCGCCTTGTCGGTCTCTTTGATGATGAACTTCTCAGGTGCCGCCTCCAGCTTCGCCTCGTCCATGACGATAAGTTTCTTGTTGGCCACTTTGAGCGTCAGACCTGCATCAGAGCAGAGACGCATCAGGAATGCAAGGTCTGTCTCCCCCTCTTGGTCCACGCGGTCATAATACGGGTTGTCCATCGCAGAGAAGTAAAGGGTCATCCCGTTCGCTTTCGCGACGTCACCCCCGACCTTGCGAAAATTTGTCTTCTCCCACGCCTTCGTCTTTTGCGAACGATTGAGCGTCGAGCTCTGGGGGATGGACAACCCTTCGATGCTCGATGTCTTTGGTGGTCCAGAGACGCCGAATTTGTCAATCTCGAACGCGCCGATGAACCGGCTCGTCGGTTTTGCGTCGTCCCACCCCGTCGAGATGACGAGGGCGCACTTGATTACCGAGCCCATTTTCGGACGCCAGGCGCTGCGCCATCGTTTCTCCCTGTCCGATAGCGACAGGCTGACCGAGTCCGGTTCGGCAGTGATGTTGTCGGTGAACGAGATGGAGGTCAAAAAGTCCTCGATTTCCCGTGTCACGTTGACGTTGTCATGCAAAATCTCGGGCCTTACCCGCCTCGCATATTTGATCATCCGTACACCTCACCGTCCGAACCGATGTCACCGATCATCTCCGCCTCACCGTCACCGAGCAGCCATTCCGGTTCCCCGGCGAACATTTCCTCCGTCGGCGGGTCCGGTATCTGAAGCTCGACCCCTGCGGAGAAGACGAGGGTGAGACGGTGTTTCGGGTTCGCACGCAACAAAACAGGGAGCAAATATTCGCTCCCCAACAGATTCAAGGCGATGCGGTCGAACGTGTCGCCGCTCACCGTCGTATAGGTCTGCATTTGCCCCCTCCTCAGTATTTGTTTCGTTTCCGTTCACGTTCGTATTGCTCGATCATCCGTTTGAACTCGTCATAGCCCATCTTCACGGCATCCTCGACATCCTCTCGAGAGGACCCTGGCGCCATGTGAACGACCGGGCT
This sequence comes from Exiguobacterium sp. USCH10, assembly GCF_037619445.1. Classification (GTDB taxonomy): domain Bacteria; phylum Bacillota; class Bacilli; order Exiguobacteriales; family Exiguobacteriaceae; genus Exiguobacterium; species Exiguobacterium aestuarii_A. The sequence goes on from NZ_JAQPZO010000012.1 coordinate 15,621, forward strand.
ATAAACGAACTGATAGGTCGAACTTTCCGACGATCCACCACCCTGGGCATCTGAGGAACCAAAGTCGAGCAAATCTCTCAACGGGTTCCGTCGATGACCCAGTTCTAAGCCGAACCGGGAGGCGACGCGGTTCAACAGGTTCATCGCCCGTCCGCGTTTTTCTTCCGATAACGGGATGATCGCCTCTGGTCCCGCCTCTCCGACGAGCCCCATATGAGCCCGCGTGACGATTCCGCCATTCGCGTACGGGAGATAGCCCCCACCTCGCATCATGTTCACGATTCCGGGATGATTCATGATGCCTCCATATCGACCATCCATATATCGAATGGCAGCGAGTGCCGAGTCGAGTGGATTGCGGCGATTGTTGTAGCCCGGCATCTTCCATCGTTGGAAGGTGGAGTTGATGATCTGGAACAGACCGACCGACGGGTCACCTCGCTGAGCGTTGATGTCCCAGTCGTTGATCGCGTTCGGGTTGAAACCGGACTCTTTTTGGGCGATTGTCATCAAGGGACCGAGTAGACTCATTGGTTTATTGAGCATCGCAAGAGCCTGAGAGATCGCTGTCTTTGCCATCGTGGACCCCGAACCGCTAAACGACGCACCTAACGACTCGCTCATTTTTGGCACGAGCCCTTTGATGTAAGTCAGTGCATGGTCTTTCACGCTTGAGAACGCGCCGGCGGCAAGGTTTCCGAGTGCTCCATCGATTTTAGGGACTTCGATTCCGAACTTTTCAAGCATCGTAGCCAATAATTCTGTCGGGTTCGATAGGTAGCTGAAAACGTCAAACGCTGCATCCTTTGCTTGACCCGCTTTGTCTCCGATCCACGACATTCCTGTATTGAAGGCGTCGGTCACTTTCCCTACCATCGTCCCGAATGCATAGCGTGGTACCTGATTCGCAAGAATCGCCCGGGTCACTGTCGCACTGAGAACCTCTGTTCCTTTCGGCAGGTTCATTAACGTATCGGTCGACGGGCTCAGTCCCACGCGTCCATTCGGTGTCCGATAGAGCTCGGGACCTGCGTTCGAGCCACGACCGTCACCGAGAACAGCGAGCCCGCCCGGGTGCCCTTTCGTACCTTTTGCGTACTGTGGAACCACCCATGTCGGGATCTTCGTTTTGATCCCTAGTTTCCCGCCTACCCAGTTCAGACCACCGATGACCCCGTTCACAGAATTTCCAATCTTACTCAATAATTTGTTTCCGACTGATGCGGCTCCCTCGACTGCCTTACCGCCCATGTTCTTGATTCCTTGTCCCATTTTTCCGGGTAACGCCTTGGCCATCGAAATAATGTCACTGAATTTGTTCGAAATAGAGGTCTTCATTTCGCCGACGATTGCGACGGCGCGATTTTTCATCATGCCAAATTTATCACGGATCCCGTTGACCATTTTCAGGGCCGTACCGATCACCGCGTCCTTCAAGGCATTGAACGTATTAGACCCAAATGTTTTCCCTTTTTGGAAGACGTCGATTGCATAGGCCCACATGTCCTTGAAGTATAACTTGACGTTTCTCCCCATCGAAACGACCGAGGAAACGAGTCGTGTACCCAAGAACTTGATTCCGGTGATAAGCCGGCCGATGAACATGAGGTTCATGTAGTTCCAGATGAATTCAACCGCACCGGATAGGAGTTGTTTGACCCCTTCCCACATTTTCGAGAAGTCACCGGTGAAGAGGCCGGCAAAAATCTTTATGGCTCCCATGATGACATCAAGCGCGCCGTTGATCAGTCCAGAAATGGTGGACCACAACATTTTTAAAATCGGCAGCACAATCGGCGCCAAAAATTGAATGATTTTGATGATTGTCCCAAACACATTTTGGACTGCCTGAATGATTTGAGCGCCATTTTCGTTCCAAAAATCGAGAATTTTCGTCGCAAAACCAGTCAGGGTGCTGACGATGATCGGAATCATCGGTTGTACGATCGAAAGGACGGTCGAGGTCACCTTCATGATGCCGGAGACCACGGCGCCGATTCCTTGGAACACGCCAGAGGCGAGGTCGGCGATTTTAGGGCCGTTATTCGTCCAAAACGACAACAGACCATTAAATATATCGCCGTACATCGCCTTGAGCTTGTCAGCGATTGGCTGTGTCTGCGCATAAATATCACTGAGCGCAGTCGTAATGCTCGTGCCGACGTCTGAAAAGGTATCCTTGATCGAGACGATGCGATCACGGAACGCGTCGATCTGTTTATGATCGAATCCGACGTCCAACATGATCTTTCGACCGCTCACGAAATCGCCATTCAACATATCCTTGGCGGCACGTAATGGGGCCGTGAAATTCTCGATAGTCTTCCCAAGGTTCGCCATCCGACGTTGTATCGCCGGGATTTGTCCCTTCAAATATCCGGAAAACTGTGTGAGATACGGAAGTGCCTTGGAACCGATCGGGATGATGAGCCCAGTCTCGACTTGACGGGCAATACCCTGGAAGGCGTCACCGATTGTGTCGTACTTAACGTCAGCCACCTTTTCCATGGTCTTTTGGGTCATATCGAACTGTTTACGAGCACTGCCCATTGCTTTCAATACGTCCATCTCGAGGTCTTCGGCCTGCGTCCCGAACAGACCGACCGCGATGGCGTTCTGTTCCACCGGATTTTTGACTTTTGCGATGGCAGCCACGACCTGTTCAAACGATTTTTGAGCAGTCGGCCCACCTTTTGCAAAGATCTGAGACATTTTCTCTGCATCCATGCCGAGCGCGCGATATGCCTCGGCGGATGCTTTCGAACCGTCCTTAGAACGGATGTTGAACTCTTTGACGGCATCAGCTGTCTTATCGAGCGAGAACGCCCCGTTTTCGAGTCCTGCGCTGAAAACGTTGAACATTTGATCTGCGCTAAATCCTAGTGCTTTGAAATAAGGTGCGTATTCATTCGCAGTATCCAGCAATTCGTCAGTTTTGTTTAATCCATTCTGAGCGCCTTGGGCGAGCAAATTGAACGCCTCGGTGTTCGAGATGCCGAAGTTCCGCATCATCGTATCCGCTGCCTTGATGGATTGGGTCACGTCCTCACCGAACACATCCCGATAGATGAGCGCGTTCGCTGTCGCCGTCTCGAGCTCTTTCCCGGACAGTTTGGTCACGCTTCGCGTCTTCGAGATTGCGTCCGCAAGGTCGTTCCAATCCTCCCCGAGGTTCGCGTTATAGAGATTCGTCGACACTTTTTTGAGCTCGGCCACTTCTTTCGTCGACATGTTGGTCGACGCCTGGACCTGCTTCATTGCTCCATTAAACGCGTCTGCGCTCTTTGTGGCGCCTGTTAATCCAACAGCTACAGCCCCAATGGCAGCGCCTGCCGTGACGGCCGCCGCTCCGAGCGCTTTCATCGTCCCGGTCGCCACTTTTGACTTCTCGCCCATCTGCTCAAGGCCGCTATTGGCTTTTGCAAATGAAGACTTCATTGAACTATCAACCATACCAGCTAGCTTGAATGCAATTTCATAGACTTGGGCACTAGCCATCTTTTTTCACCTCTCGAACGTCGGTGATGAATTCGATGAGCTCGCGGAGTGAGAGACGCAAGAAATAGTCGATTCCTGTGTGCGCCACAGAAGAAAGGCGGACGCATGCTTTGCGCACGTTCCGCCCCGTCACGATGATTTCTAACCGATTCCCTCTAACCTCTGCGACTCCTAGCTGTTTAAAAAACGGACGACCTCGTTCTTCACTTTGAGAGCTTCCTTACCAGGTAGACGCTTGAAGAATTCATGCGGGACACCCGCCACCGTGGCAGCAAGTGAGAAGGCATAGGCGAGCGTCAATTCCGGAACCGGTGAATAGTTGCCGGTAGCCGAATACGCACGGTCGGCTTCGAGCAAGTCGTCGCCAGTCAGGTTCTCAAGTCCTGACAAATCGATGCTCTCGACAGACTTCCCTTCAAATTCGAATGGTTTCCCGAAGACGATGACGCCTTCTTTTTTCTCACTTGGAGAAGAGAGGACGTTCGTGACGTCCCCTTCCGTTTTTTCGATTTCATCGACACTGATTTGTTTTGCTTCTGTTGGCATGTTTTATCCCCCTATTGTTTTGGTCAGATTAAGTTACGAATCCCACTGAGTTGATCCACGCCATTGAGCACGTAGACGAAGTTGAGCTTGTCGAGCTCAAGGAGTACTTTTCCATCTTCCTCAATCTTGAGGTAGACGACTTCATAGACGGCCGTCGTCTCTGTGTTCGCATTCGTCGCGATTTTACCCGGGTTGATGCCTTTCGGCTGACCCTTCATCGAGATTTTGAGACCGCGATGTTGTGTCACGCCCGATGAGACGTCATAGGCTTGTTGCGCCGCTCGCAGGACGAGCATGCGGTCTTTCATTTGCTGGAGCGCGAACGCCTGGCTTCCGATGTGGCGGAAACCGATTTCGAACGCGAGACTCCCGAAATGTCCTTGCGAGACGCTGTCCCATTCGCCGAGCAGTCCGGCTCCGGATACTGTCTCCGTCAACGGTTCAAGGTTAGGGAGCGTCGCTTCGGCACTGACACCAATCAACTTCTCGGTGTCCGTATACAGGTTATAATTGACTACCTTCTCAGGAATCATGTTCATTATGAAGCACCTCCGAACATAGCATTAGAAAGCATTTGTGGATCAAACTCTAGGATGTTGACGATATGCTCGGCAGGCGGGTAGGCTGCGAGTTTTTGAATGAACGTAATCTTTCCGTTCAAGATATCCGTCGTCGGATTCAAGTCTTGTCGGAACTCGATACGCGCACCGGCAATCTGGCCACGTGCCGCGTATCCGTTCGCCCGGATATTTTCGCTGTCGACGACCGACTCGATGAGACGCATATTTGTCGGATCATCGACTTTTTGGAAGTAAGTCAAGATGAACGTATTACCCCACCAGTTGAAGATACGGCGAATCGAAATGAACCGATCTTTTGGGTCTGTCGTGTTCGGGTAGGCGGCGGTGTTGTTGCCCCACGTCTTCCATCCGTTCCAATTCAACAACGTCACAATCCCGTTGCCGTTCAAATGGTTCGCTTCATCCTTGTCGAGATAGACCTCCGTTCCGTCTGCCAAAACCGCTCCCGAGATGGCGACCGTCTCGTTTGAAGGAGACTCGTGCGGTACTGATTCGTTCCGCGCATCAACAGACGCCATCACGGCACCGAACAATGCCGAGTAGTGGATCTGCTTCTCGCCGACTTTCACTTTCGGCCACAAGGCGACAGCTTGCGACCCGTTATAGCCGTTCGCATTCTTCCAAACGAGAGCCTCGTCATATGACGTGACGACGGATGTGTCGATGTCGAGAGCCGCCATCGCGTTAAATCCGCCGTTGATTTTCTTCGTTTTCGCCTGAAGGACCGCTGCTACTTCCGGGATATGCGAGAATCCTGGTGCAAGTAGTGTTCCGGACACGATGTTGAACATCGGATAGACGACCTTCACGAGTTCGAGCCCCTTATAGGACTTCGAGACCGCATCATATCCACCGATGACGTCTTCAGCCGTGACCGCGCTCGGATCGAGCTTGTCGTATTCGGCAGTCAAGGCAGCATTATCCGTGACGGTGCTCGAAAGTTTCACCACAGACGGTTTACCATAACTGTTGAAGGAAGCGATGTAGTCCGTCCCTTTGACCAAAGGTGTCGCGCCGTTCTTCACGACGAGCGTTTCGAGCAGGACGCCTTCGTCGTCGATAACTCCTTCGCCATTCGCCAACGTGAAGGCCTTCGCCGTGACGGAAGTTTTGTGGACCGACGGGTCAAGTACGTTGATGAAGACAACCGGGGCGATGCTCGCCAACTTGAATGATGCGTACATCGATTCACAGAGCGTGAACGCCTCGAAGTTCTCGCTGTACCCGAGTTTTTCTTGCGCGCTCGCCAAATTATAGACGAGAACTGGTTTATTGACCGCTGCCGCCGGGTCTTTCGCGAGGTGGACCGGCGCCGTTCCGACGACGACCTGCACCGCCGAATCGGCTGTGATCGGTGGCGTCAATGAGGTCGGGTTCTCGATTAGATCGATTCCGTGTTGATATGCCATTATGTTTCACTCCCAACTTGTTTTTGTGCTTCTTGGTACAATACATATTCTTTCGACCCGATCACCTTCAATTTCTCTTGGGCCGTGGATAACGACTTGACCGACACGAGGAGTTGCCCGAGCACCGGGCGTTTCTCGATTTCATGTGCCAAGTACGATGGTACCCCGTTCGAAAAAACGGAGAATTGAGGGACGAGTGCCAAATCAGGCCCGATGTAGACCATTGTCTCAGCCTTCGTGATCGGTTCTGCCTTCACGTCAATCTGAGCGCCCGTCTTTCCTGACGCCCGCTCTTTTTTTACTTTGTTTTCTTCGGTCATATCAATTCCTCCACATCTTTTCTCGCTGGAATCGGCGCTTCCCAATACGTATCGATTGAGCCGAGCCATTGCGGCGCGGTCTCTTCCTCGTAAGGAGAGGCATCGAGGGGATAGCTGAGCTCGTAGAAGCGTCCGGCTAGCGGTCGCGCCCGGAACTCCTCGATGATCCGATTGATGATACGGACCATGTCACGATACCCTTGGTTGTCCGGCGCATCATCGTAGAGACCGACGATGAAGCCAATCCGGACACGAGGTTGCGTCTCCGGTTTCTCGTGCCTAGCCTGCATCAGTTTGACGATGACAAAAGGGAACTGGATATCGTCCTCATGCTGCCGTGCGGGTAGCCCTTGGGAGAAGATCATCATCGGACCGGTTGTGACCGTCCCGTCCGGAAGTGTTTTTTTGAATAACTCGCCCTCGAACATGCCTTTCAATCGGTCGATGATGGCATCTTGTAGCAGTGTCGGGATCATGTCGCCGCCCCTTTCGCCAAGATACGCTCGATTTCATGATCGATGCGCTTGTTGAACATCTTTTGACCGGTGACATCGATTCGATTCCGGATGTCCTCGCGGTTCAGCATCTGCGGTACCGAGGGACCGAACAGCCTGTCAATGGGCAGGCGGCGTTTCGTGCTTCGTTTGAACACTTTGACACCGTTGATGTCTGCGTTGAACGCGCCCTCAAGAGGCTTCGCCGCACCTTTTTTGACCGCGACTTTGATTGGTGACTTCCGTTTCGGGTTGACCGTCTTCGGGCTCACCTTGAACCGGTCCAACGGCACGACCGGACCACTACTCTTTAGGACGGCATTCACGTCACTTCGTTTCGCGCGTGTCCGAGTGATGGTCGGCTTGATGTCGGCGGTCTTGATGTGATAGTTCTTGCGGAGCTCCTCATTGACCGCTTTGGCCACGCTCGACATCGCCCGGTTGAGCGAGTTTGCGATGACTTGCGGCGCTTTCTTCTCCATCGACCCGAGCCTGGACTTGATGTCTTCGATCGCGCGTTCATCGACAGAAACACTGGTCGTAATCATAATGCCGACACCCCTTCCAAGACGATGACAAGGACGCCGCTCTCATCCATGATTTCCATGACTTCATAGGGTCGTCCCTTGAACGCGACACGTTGCCCGCGGAACGGACGTTTCTCGAACGCGGCCTTGTCCGCATAGAAAAGGAGCTCACCTCTCGTGAGCCCCTCCTCATCGTTTTTTCGGTTGAATCGTTCGAGCCTGTCCTCGTCAAAGGTGATGTTGACCAACTTGCCATTGAAAGACACCGTTTCCGCGAACTCATTCGGGTTGAAGAACGTCGTCGACAAGTCTTTTGACAACATCTCTTTGAATAACGACATTCAGGTCACTCCGTTTCGTCTTCGAGCATGTCCAACAGCTTCTGTGCCTGACCGCTCTCGATGATTGCCTCGATCAAGTCCGCCTTTTTGAGTGATTTGTCGATGCCTACGATGCCGACCTCGTCCATATCGTCGCGTAACTCGTCCAATTTCCATTCTTCGTCGATTTGTTTGGCCAATTCGATTTTTTCTGGTACCCGGTCCGTTGAACCTACCTCGTCCGTCCCGACATCGGTCGATTCTTCGTCAAGAGCGACGTGTACGACTGCGAGACCGTTTGCGACCAAGAACTTGACGTCCTTCTCACTCAACTCCACGATGTCACCTTTACGAAATCGCTCTCCTTGATAACGTGTGTGTGTAAGGAACTCTAATTGGGGCATCCGTTACACCACCTTCGCGACGAACCAAGCATCGACGTCGTTCGGTTTCGGCAGTGGGCGGCTGCTGACGCGCATCATTTTCACTTCGTTCGCACGATCTGCCCACATTTTCGGGACGCGTGACCCTTCATACGTCATGAAGCTCTCGTCCTGCTCCATCTGCGTGATTGCCCCGTATGCGAACGTGCCGAGTGCGGCAGGTGCCATGAGGATTCGGTCTTCTGGAACGAACGGTTTCGACACGTTATCTTCATCGAGATACCAGGCATCATATGTCACCAAGTCTAGCCCGAGACCAGGAAGGCGACCGATGAAGGTAGTGCCGTCTCCGCGGACCGACGGCTCGATCTGACCGAAATTCATGTTTCGGATGTCGAGGAGTTTTTGCATCTTCTCATCGTTGCGGACTTTGATAGCCGCTTGACGACCGAGTACGACGACTTCAGGTGCGATACCCGTCTTTTGGATGATCTCCAAACGCCATTCTTCGAGATCGGAATAGATGTCCGCCCCTTCACCCCAACGGTCTGTGAGCGTAAGTGTCTCGGTATTCGTGAACTTATAGTCAATCTGTTGTTCGACGAAGTTCTTGCTCTCGAAATCGACGTAGCCTTTCAAGATCGCACTTCCGAAGAACAAGACTTGTGCTGCCATCCATTCTTCGCGGCGTGTGATCATCGCATCCAGTTCTTGCAAGTCTTTCGCAACAAGTTCTGCCTGACGGTCTTCCGGCGTCCGTGCGCTCACGATTGATTCACCGAAACCGCGTTTTTTGATGTCGTCAATCGTCGTCACGCGTTGCGGGGCGATGCGAGGAGCCGTGTATTTAGTCGTCTGGAATCCTTGACGCTCCATTGTCACACCACCGACGCGCGGTGCCACGAACGGCGCCATCTTTTGATTGCCTTTACGAATGTCGAGAAGCACTTCCTCCGTCAAGAACGTCTCTTCACCAGGGAAGAATGTGTCTTTCAAGAACGAACGGGCCGGCGGCATCTGCTCGACTGCCTGCAATAGAGTTAAAGTGTTTGAAAAGTCCATGTCTGTTTATCCTCCCTCTCACATCTTATCTTTCAAATAAATACCTAATTCACGGAGGCGTGACTCATGGTCCTCCGCCGAGTCTGCACCACCGACAATCAACGCTTTACGGTTGAATCGTCCTGAAGCATAGGCGACATAAGACACCACGCCGTCCGTCGTGTCGATCGTGTCTGCCAGGATGCAGTCCGCTTCCTGCGACCCGTCCGTACTCGCCGAATCTACGACGACCGCCTCACCCGTTGCAGTGACAATCCCGAGCACGGTGCCTCGTTGGAGTACGCCTTGCCCCTGTTTTAATTTGACCGATTTGGTCACGAACGGAATCTTATCATCGAAGATGAGTTCATCGAATTTCTGTTCACCCGCATCATTCACTAGTTGGAACATGCTCATTTACCTCCCTTTTTGCCGAATTTCTCGGCGATCTTATTGGCAGCCTGTTTGACCTCGTCGCCATCACCTTGAGCCCCGTCTCCACCGTGCGTCCCTTTGACCTGGTTGATCGGGTTCGCATCCTGTTGTCGGTTATCAAGGTAGTTCTGTCGGTTCGTCGCATCCGCCTCGGCCGCCTGGTTGAGGATCTTCATTGCGACCTCTCCTGCATTGGCGTTCACGTCTGCCTTTGCATCGTTCATGATTTGCTGGAACTCCTCATTCTTGATGCCTGCAGGTTTCTTCAACGAATCGATATTCTTGATTCGTTCGTTTTCGTTTTTGACGCCCTCGGCAATCCCGAGATTCAAGATTTGTTGATAGACGTCAGGATGATTGTTCTTCAAATCCTCTAGGTTCATGATTTCGTCTTCCTCCGTTTCATTGTTTGGTTTGGGTTGTGGTTCGGATTGATTGGTCACTTTCAACATATTAGGCATCTCGTTGCGCAATTTATCGATCACGCGTTGCGGTAACAATCCAGTGGCCAGGTCATTCAGGTTGGCGACGACTTTCGGCGCCTCATTCTCGAACATGACCGCGTCGATGAACCCGTGTTCTTTTGCCTGATTAGGTGTTAGCCACGTCTCCTTTGACATCATGTCGAGCAACTTTTCGTTCGACAACCCTGTCTTTTTCGCATAAGCGTTCGAGATCGTGCGGTCGATCCCTTTCAGGAAGTCGGCCGTGTGCTTCATGTCTCGGTGGTCGCCCATTTGGATACTCGACGCGTTATGGATCATCATCTGTGCCGTCGGGGACATCAAGACGTTGTCTCCTGCCATCGCGATGATGGAGGCGGCGCTCGCCGCAAGACCAACAATATGGACCTCGACGTTCCCTTTATGCGACATCAATGCCGTATAAATCTCGGAGGCGTCGAACACAGAGCCACCCGGGCTATTGATTTCGACGATGATGTCCTCATCAGATAAGTCCTGGATGGCGTCAGACACCATCTTCGGCGTCGTATGGTCGATACCGAACCACTCATAGATCCACGCCTCATCGTTCGAGATGATGGCGCCCTTGATGTTAATCTTCATTCCTACTCACCTCCTTTCAGGTCTCATCTTCCTCGTCCGACTCCACGGTTTGGTCAGGGACGCCGGATGCCATTCCCGCCTCTCGCCGAGCCTGTTCCTCGCGAATGCGAAGCGAGTGGTTTCGGAACCAATCGCCGCCTCCGAGTGCGACAGTTTCTGCAGAACGGGTCGTGAATCCGTTCTCGACGCGCTTCTCTGCGGCGTTCACTTCTTTGAGTGGGTCGAGTTGTCCCTGTGACGGTCCGTTCCACTCGGCCCCGCTATAGGCTTTCCGAATCATCGGGTCGATGAAATAACCGGGTGCGTCGATTCGCCCCTTCGCGATTGCCTCGCTCAAAAATTCTTCATAGATCGGCTGACAAAATCCCTCTGCCATCCATTGTCGTCTCATTTTGAACATCTTCCACGCCTCGAGCAATGCCCCACGCGATGCGGAGTAAGAGGACGTGAAGTTCTTCAGCAACACCTCGTACGGAATCTCGAGCGCTGCACCGATCTGACGACACATCGACGTGACAAACGAGTCGAAGTTCGCGTTCGGTCGACCTGGTGTCGCTTCCTGAATCTTTTCGTTCTCGCCGAGGAAATGGACCGTTCCGGGTCCGAGTTCGATCGTGGTGTCGTTGTCCGAGTCCACCTCATCCTCTTCAGGGATGGAACTGAACGGGTCCGAACCATCGCCCGAATCCGCCTCTGACGTGATGAACACCGAGTAGAGCGCATTGACGACCGCTGCCATCAGTTCGGCATCCGAATAACGAGCAAGTTGTTTCATCGTCTCGATGACTGGTGCGAGCAACGGGACACCGCGCCGCTGTTCGGGTCGTTCCATCTCGATGAGGTGGAGGATGTTCGGTCGCCCTGTGTTTCGTCCGAACTTCTCGATACGGACGCGCTTGTTCTGTTCGAGCGCATAGGCGCCCGGGTGACGTTCGGAGATGTGATAGGCGATGACCTCGCCGTCCCCGTCGATTTCGACCCCGTTCAATACTTTCGGATTTCCGTGCGAAAGGTCAAGGACGTCCGGACTGTTTACACGGTCGGACTCGATCAGCTGGATACGCAGGTCATACGGCATCCCCGCCCTCGGCTTGATCGGGAGCAAACAAAAAACATCCCCGCTCATAAGCCACGAGAGGAATGCCAGTCCTTGCAATTGATAGAAATTGTTCATCCGCTGCATGTCGCAGTGGATCGATTCGGCCCAAAGGTTGAACTCACGCTCTACCTTCGTCTCCCAAATGTCCGCCTCTTCGGTCGTCATGCCGAGATAATCGGCATCCACTTGCGCATTGAGTCGCAAACCCGAACCGATGACGTTCGTCCGCATCGTCTTCAAAGCACCCGTTGCGAGTGGTGCTCCCATGAAGAGGTCTCGCGAACGTTCCCTGAGTTTCGGGATGTTCTTCTCGATGTCATCGATGACCGACCCGTTCTGCGTGACCCACCCCGCCATGCTGCTCTTTCGGCTACTGGCGCCATGATTCCCGTATCCGCGGTTCATGACCGTCAGAAGTTGCCGGTCCCGTTCGCGTTTCAACGCCTTCGCCGGGTTGAAATACGCGACGGTCTTGTCTATCCAGTTCATATCAATGGTTCACCCCCTTCATAGGTCGCGTGGCACGATACGTTTTGCCCGTCGTCTTGGTTTCGTCGACAAGGCGGCCACCCGCCCTTCCCAGTATTTGATTTGCTGTCGAATATCATCCATGTCCGCACGGGTGAGCGACCGAGAGCCGATGGTGTAACTTTTCCCTGTCGAGACGGCAAGGTCCGCCTGATACCATGCCTCGAGATGCGTCTTGGCACGTTGCAGGGTCATGACCCCAGTTAATTCATTCAATTACGTCACCCCTTTCGATGATGTCCGCCGTTTCTTCTTCTTACGTGCGGTACCGATTGTGTATTCCCGCTCGGAATTCAAGTCCGGATTCAAGATCTCTAACGCTGCCGTATTGTACACCCGTAAGTCGAGTGGCTCGTTTCGGCTTCGGATCTTCTTCCAGACCTTATACGGGACGCCTTTCTCATATTTCGTCACGAGCGCCTCCGCCGTCAGTCCCAAGAAGTAGTTCCCGTCATAGCCGCGCCCTTCAGGGAAGTGGCAATAGTTCGGACCGACCTCTGAGACACGGATGTTCGACATGACGCGCGACTTGCCTTCGGAGACACCGAGGCTAAACAAAATAGCTTTGACCGGTTTCGGTCGAGTATACCCTGCGATGAGGGGTGTGTATTGCCCCTTCGCGTCGGAACGCCCCTTGATGGCGTAAATCCGGCGACTCTCACGCGCTTTCGTGAAGCGATAGACCTCACCGGTGAAGTGACCACCGGAGTCCATACAGGTTGCGGCGATGCCGAACCGTTTCCCGTCCGCTTTTGACCAGGTTCTCGAGAGGTACTCGTCAAGCTCCTGCCACGGACGCTCGGTTTTGAGGTCGCCATGAATGACGTGATACTCAATCCCCCACGATTCTCGCCCTGCACCCCAACCGACCACTTCGACCTCGAAACGGTCGTCCTGCGTGTCGACCGCTGCGGTCAATATTTTCACTCGATCTGGTACTTCGGCACCATAATCTTCACGGCGATTCTCGAGGACGTCGGTGTCGACCTCCTCCGTCTCTTCCTCCCACGTCTCGCCTAGCGAGGTGTTGACCCATACCTTCATTGCCTCCTGCCCTTTCTTTTTTGCGTCGAGGAAATCGTTGATGATTTCCCGCCACTTTTTCCAGGGGGAGGCGAGCTCGTTCAGGTGAAAGCCCCGGCTTCGCGCCTCAGGGTTCCGCGCGACCCATTTACCAGGTCGGCGTTTCCACTCGTATTCGTCATGGAGCGATCCACAGCAACTGCAGGACATCGACTCGCTGTCGAAATGGATTTGTGCCCATTTGAGTGGTTGGTATTCGCCACATGACGGGCAGGATAGCGTCCATTCCTCCATCGTCGAGAGCTCGTACTCTTTCTCGATACGCGAAGCCCCTTTGATGGTCGGTGTCGACACGAAAATCTTTTTTCGGTTATAAAAGTTGTTCGTCCGCTTCTCGGCGAGCGACAACGGGTCACCCTCGGTCCCTGCCGATACCGGGAATCGGTCAATCTCATCGGCCAAAAGGATTCGGATCGGACGTGATGCGAGTCCGGACGGTGCATTGGCTCCCGCTAAAACGATGTAGCCTCCAGGGAATGATTTTTGAAGTGTCGTATTCCCGGAGTCGCGGCTCTTCGCATCGGCGATCTTATGTTTGATGGCCGGGGTGTCCCGAATCATCGGCGCCAGACGTTCTTTCGAGAACGATTGGGCGAGCGCGACCGTCGGTTGCACGACCAAGATCGGACCCGGGTCAAAGTCGACATGGTAGCCGAGCGTGTTCAAGATGAGCTCGGTCTTCCCGACTTGCGCACTCGACATGATGACAATCTTCTCATACTCCGGATCGTTGACCGCATCCATGATTTCGCGTTGATACGGCGCACGATCTGTGCGCCATTGCCCCGGTTCGGCCGACGATTCCGACGAAAGTTTACGATAGGCGTCTGCCCACTCGGACACTGTCAGATCTGGTGGCGGCGCAATCGCGTTCTTGACGATGTCACGGAACAGACTCTCGGTGCTTTTACTTTTTCGGCTTGCCGTCATGGCGCACCGGCTCCCCGTTCAGCTCGTCGTCGATGGAAGTGACCTCGTCCGCATCTTCTAGCAGCATCTTGTCCTTGCTGATGTCGTAGAAGACCATCGGGTCATAATCAGACAGTTCTTCCAGCGCTTCATACACCCCTCGCTTCAAAACCTCTTTGATCGGTGGAATTTCAGTCAATCCGACCAATTGCGGTGCGAATTTCGAAGGGATGGAGAGGATTCTCGCCCGGAACGCGCCCATCATATCATTCATAACGCGCCTCACATCTTCTGATCGATGCAGATCACCTCGCATGATTTGAAGTTCGAGCTCCGTTTTCTCACGTCGGGCACGGGTCCATTTTGCCTCTTCTGTCGTTTTGTCGAGGACTCCCTCGTCTTTTGTGTCGTCCAGACGGTACTCGATGAACGAATTCACCGACGCCGGAAGGTCGAATTGACCATGACCGACACGGACGAACACACCATCCTTCGCCAATTGCTGCACCCTTCGCGTTGAAATCCCGAAGATTTCGCTTATTTCGGCTGTGGTGACGATATATGTGTTTTTCTCTGAATCCTTGCGTGCCAAGGCTTCAACCTCCCTTCCAACGATTATTTCCCAAGAACGACAAGACGAAAGCGAAACGAACTTTTAGCGAAAAAAACTAGCGCTTCCGTGGGCCTCGCAGCACCCGCGGCTATATTTTATATTTCCCCCAGTACCTTTTACTTTTTTTGATAGGGTCATTAACGATTTCGTTCGTCCCACAGGTAGTTCGCCCACTTGCTCCGTTTCCGGATACGGGTCGGGCCCGTCCGCTTGTCTTTTCGCATCGAATGGATCGTCCACTTGATCTGATAGAACTCGGCACCGTACTTTCTCATGTCGATTCCTCCTCATTCTTTATTTACATCAAACACCAGACGAGCCATCAGGTCTTGCGACCAAGTTCGGGGGTGCTCAGCCGCTACCGAAGGGGAGGACGTACTCGCCTGGTCGTTGATGCATACAAAAAGCCATCGAATCCGCTCGATGGCTTGAGTGTGTCCCTACGACCAGAGGGACTATTTAATTTTGAGTGAACGGCGAGGAGACGCGGTCACTTGCGGCGTGTGTACGCTCCTCTACAACCCAATTATCACACGCTTTTCAAAGGGTGGAGTATCAAATCCGTATCATATCCGTATCAAAATCGTATCAAATCCGTATCATGTTTTTCGTTCGGTCTATTGTCTGACGTGCCAATGACCCGACTGGGCTCAACTCTTCGTCCTCGCCGCCCTCGAAAACATCCCTATCATTCAGGATAGAATAATATTCGGGGTCGGCATATCGTTCTAGCGCCGATATCATTTTCTCTGAGGCGATATCTTTTTTCCGGGCGGTAATCGTTCCCAACCGGAGCATTGTTTTGTTCTGCTCGGCAATCACTTTTTTCTGGCGGAGTATGATGTCGTTCAGGTCGGCGACCGCTGTTTGATGAGCCTCGAGGTTCTGCCGGGCCAACTTCAGGTATGCGTTATACTCCGACGTGATGACGATGAAGTATGCCAACAGTCCCGCCGCCACAGAGTCCGCTACATCCATATTGAGCGACCGGTATGCAAACCATTCGTGCATGATCCATATGATGCTGAAGCATATGTACAGTAGCATAATCTTGCCGACGACTTTCAGTTCACGTCTGCCAAAAAGTTTATTAGCCTTTCCCATGTCTGATTCCTCCGATTCGTCTGAGTGCCGGGTGTCTTTGGTCCGTCTGATGCGCTCGCTCGATCTTGAGTGAGTTGCCGATGTGCGACCCCGACGACTGTCGGAATGTCCGCTCTGTGTGTGAAGGGATTCGGATATACTGCGGTAGTTTCTTCTCTGAGCCAATCGCATGTGAGGTCGCGATGTCGTAACACTCCTTAATCTTGCTCCACAACTTCGACGCGAGATCCATGATGCTTTTAACAGCTTTCACCACTTGACTCACGAATGTGGCTATTGCATCCTTCTCGTGATTATTCACGGCAAGACACCTCTTTTTCTGTTGGATTGGCTGTATGTGAAATAATATGACGGAACGTGCTCTCCATCTGTAGCCCCTTGCGACGGCGATAGAGCTGATACCCAATGATGTCGATCACGTCACCAGGCCTTGCCTTCGATTGCTTGAGCCATTCCGCATAGACCGGGTTGACCCCGATGGCCATCGAGGGATGTCTGCCCTCGATATGCCAGTCTTGGACGATCGTCGACTTGGGCGGTCGGATGGACGTACAAGCCGATGTCTTGTGTTGGTTCGCTGTTTGGTGGGTCTGAATGACCGGTGTGTCGGTTACTGCGTTCATGAACTTCCTCCTCTGCTGGTATTATGTACCGTTTGATTTCAATACAATGTTTATCGGTTTACAGTGGTTCAATAATATTTCGACATGAAATCTGCAAGCGTAAGACCATTGTACTGAGCCAGTGTGATGGCAGTTACTGCGATGTTGAGGTCTGAACTCAAGTTCTCGACTTCTTCAAGGTATTGCATGAAGTGCTTGAACTTTTCAGGTTCATTCGTATCATCTTCGTCATCCTCGTCTTCTTCTGAAGACCATGATTCATACCCGAGCATCTCATGACCGTTTACGACATATGGCACACCTGAAGGATTCGTGTTCCGTTCGCCGAAACGATACCAGCCATACTTTCTCTCGAACCAGACATCTTCCGGAATCGCGTCAATTTTATTACATTCTTCTTCAGTCAGCTCCCACACCTCGAACTGGCGATCGAATCGACCGAGATCGTCTCTATCCGTCTTATATTTTAATGTGGCTTTGATGTCGTAATCTTCAATAGCCTTTGCTAAGTTGTTCCCGAGAATTTGAATCATATTGTTCAGCCTCCTGAAATTCATAATTTTATTGGTCAACCTTTTCCGCGTGAAGTTCGTCAATTTGCGGTTCATCAACTTCGCCTGAACATTGATGACAAATCGATACATGGGCATCTTTCCAAGCCATTTCAATTGCCCGTTCTTCTGTTTCTGCTTCGTATTCTCCAATGTATTTCGAAGCGACGACAGTTGCATGAATCATATATTTCGGCATTTCTATAATCCTCCAAATTTTATTAATCTAGAAATCCGGGATTCTCGTAAATGTTTCCAACAACTTCAACATCATCCTTGTACGAACCGTCCGATTGTTTCTGTCCGTGTAAATTCCATGAAACCCCGTCTCTTCGACCGCAGCCTAGAATCCAACCCGGTGAACCTTCTCGACTTAAAGAAACTTCGAATTTCCCACACACGCCTTGGGACCACGCAATAACAATGTCACCTTTATATATACGTCTACCATTTGTATCCATCAGTCCGGTGAACGGTAATAGGACGACTTCGTTTGTAGAAACTCTTTCAGTGATGCCGTCATATTCAATCCCGACGGTCGCAGTTTTGAAACTGATGCTCGTGACCTCATACATCCATTCGCGTTCGTTGTGCCATGCTCTGAAACTGATGTCGTTCATATACGCCCTCCTTGTCGGTCATCGATTCATAGCGGCTCGAGAGGGATTCGAGTTCGAGTGCCCTCGTCTCCCGTTCCGCCTGTAACAATCGGATCATCTCGTCATACATCGTGACTTCGTGCTTCAACAGCTTCATACGGTCTGCCAGTTGCTTCATGCGATGTCCTCCGTCCGTGGAAATTATTATTTGATTGATGGGTTAAAACAGCTTCCAGTTCGGAGACTGAATCGCAAACACTTTTCCTTCCTCCGTGTTTAGCCATTCTTCACCTTTGGTATATGAGTTAGCGCGTTTTATCGCACCGGCTTTCTTTAAGTCGCTACATAACAAATACTTTGTAATAACGGTGTCTTTATCGTCTTTGTCCTTGTGATGGATTCGCGTCTCCCATATGGTAGTACGCCCCATCGACATACTAGCAATCACTTCGATGTTACTGACACGTGTAGCCCATTCCGTCGCTGTAAACATGTCAATCATCCTCCTGTATAATTTATTTTCGCTTTGCTAAATCTGATAAAAAACCATCCGTCAATTGATCAGATAGACATGAATTCGTTCGATACTTCCAGCCGTTCGTTCATTTCATCTAAAACGATTCTTGCCTTGAAGAGTTGCTCGCGCTCGTATGGCTTGTTCTGGTCAATCACCGCATCACCGATACGCACCTTGATGTTGTCCAAAATGGCTTGGAGCACACCGTCCGAAACGGTCTTTACTTGGCTCTCAAACATACTGAACTTCTCTGTCGGACCATCCGCATTCGCCATAGATTCATCATTCTTCAACCGGGCGCCGTATCTCGCAAGATTCAAGATTTGTTCTAGTTCACGATCATCATTGATTGCCTCGTCGAAACTCGCGCCCTCGTCCATCCATTGCAGGATTTCATCGATCCGCTCGACCGTAACCGGTTTTGGTTTCTTCATGGATTCATCCCCTTATCTTTCTCTTTCTTCCAGCGCGTCGCCTCGATCAACAAGATGGATGCGACCATTGACATGATCATGACCAATAGGGAATCGTCATCGTTTTTTAATGCATCCATCAACAGAAAACACGCCATCACAATCAATAACAGGCGGAAAATAACCCGCCTTTCGAAAGCCATCGCCAGCAACATCACCACGATCAGAAGTGTATAGATGCTCATGAGCGCCGACCGATCGTGCCGTTCAAGAACGCCTTCGCCTTCTCTTGGATGGATTCGTCGAACGCCTCATCGAAATGCTCGATCAGTTGCCTCGTCCGTTCTGGTCCGACCCCTTTCACTTTTTCGGTCGCCTGCAGCATCGCCTCATGATGCATCGACTTCGACGCCTCGAACGTGTCGAGCATCGTCTGGAACACAATCTTCTGCACCTCAGTCCCAGAGTACCGCTTGCTCAAAGCGCTCTTCCGCTTCGACTGGAATTCTCGCTCCTGCTTCCGGCGTTGTTGCCGGTTCAGTTGTTCCGCCATCTCTTCCCTCTCCTCTCTGCCATATCTCGTTTAGCATGAATCGTGCACCGTCTCCCCTGAGGAGTTTTAAGTTCCGTCGACAGCCCGACTCCCCGTCGGATACGGTCACGAACGACTGTTCCGTCCCGTCCTCGAGGTAGTGCACCCGATACATCTTCCAGTCCGGTGTCATCCCCATCGTTCACGTTCCTCCTTCCGGTCGACATGCATACCGATGAGCGTCAGAAGTGTGAATACGGAAAGGACGTCCATCCCGTTCAGCGCACCATATAGGACTGCGAGCACCCCTGACCACATCAGCAGCACACCCATCTCAGTAACCTGTCGCCATCCGGCCGTAGTTCTTCTCGAGCGAGTCCTCGAACGCGGTCATGATCTCGTCGGTCGTGGCGCCAAGCGCTTCCGAGATGGCGATCAGCGAGGCGATGGATTCCTGGATCGTCCCTTTGACCGCTTTGTAGAAGATGTCCTCATGCGGATAGCACTCACGTGAGATGCGGGACACCTTCTGATATTCATGGTCGATGGCCGCATAGCAATAGCCGACGGTCCGTGTCTGGTTTGCCATGCTCGCGACGAAGTGGAAACAATCGGCGACCTCTTTGATGAACCGTTCGCGGTTCCGGTCCTTCAGCGTCCACCACTTCCAGTCGTTCTGGAGCTCTTTGATTGCCTCGTTCGCTTCGTTCGTATAAGCGATGTCGAGCGATTTCAGTGACGGAGCCTTCGTTTCGCGTGTTCGATAGATGTGTGTGTCGAGCTTCTCCTGTTCCTCGCACATGTGACGGAACAGCTCGCGTGTCAGTATCATTTCTGCCATGATTGGACCCCTTTCTGAGCCTGTTTTCGGTTTTCGGGTAGAAGAAATCCCCGATTCGGTTAGAGCCGGGGATAAAGTTGTCGGTCGTGCCGATCAGATGATGAGGATGCGTTCGAGCAATGCCCCTTCCGCGAAGTTGTTCAGGTCGATGTGTTTGTGCATGATTTAGTCCTCCGATGTGTGTGATTTGGTTGATTTGAATGCAAGTTCCTCGGTTATCGGGTCGAGGTAATCGAGGATGATGCCGTTCCGGCTGTAAATACGGTGCGTCTGACGCTCGCGGAACCATTCGATAGGGATAGACTTACGCTCGGTGCTGTTGCGCCACCTGAGGGCGTCCTCAGCCTCCAGAAGGTATGTCTCACTATGGAGTTCGAAGTGGACGAGTAGGAACGACACCCCGCCGAAGTCGAGCACGCGTCTCAGTTCCGTGTATTGCTCGTCAGACACCTTGCCGACGGACAGATAGTTTTTCCGCGTCGACTTGGCGTCGAATGCGATGAACCGTCCGTTTACGGTGCCCATGTAGTCGAGCCCGCCGGAGCGCTCGAACCAGTGCTTCTGGATTGTCCCTTTCTTGTCCCGCTGGATCTTCGACTCTGGGAACGTCTTCCGGACGTGGGCGATCCGTTTGAGCCGATACGTGTGGTTGGCCAGATCGACCATCTGCTCGAATCGCTGCCCGCGGTTTCGTGGACTGATCTTCATGGTTTCCCACCTCTCAGGTCGTCCCACAGCCCGAACACGTCGGCGACCCTGCCGAGCAATGCGTCCCGGTCGTTGAAGTAGCTCTGTCTGTTGCCATAGCCGAGCTCCTGGATGACGATGGCGTCGGTGTTGCGTAACCCCTTCCGGAATCGTAAATCCCAGATGCGGATCAGTTCCGGCTGCGTCTCCTCGAGTAGCTTCCGGAGATAGACGAGCTCGGACAGTTCGGCAAGCGCATGGTCGAGTTCCTCCTTGGCGAGCACCGCCTTCTCGACGGGAGACGAGGGAGCCTTGTGGCTCTGCCCCTCGCTCGTCTGATAGTTCGGTGTCGTCGCGGTGACCAGTCGGCTCTCCAAGTGGTCGATGCGGATCGGGAGCGTGTAGAAGTTGTTCAGCTTCTGCTCCGCGATGTTCCGCGCTGTCTTCGATAGTTTTTGGTCGACGATATGGTCCATTCACCCCTGCTCCTTTGTCTGCTAGATTGATAGGCGTCTCCACCCTTGGTCGACGAGTCGCTGCGTTTCCTGATGTGTGGCATATGGTATGTACTGATGGACAACCTGCGTGCCTTCTATCCTCGTCAGATATTGTTCTTTAGTGCCCTTGTACCTCACTACTCTGTCCGGGCGCCTCGGTTTCGCGCCTCGTGTTTTTCTTTCCATCTCGTCACCACCGATCGGTACGGTTCCCCGTCGAGCGACCATTCGTCCTGTTCCCGATAGAGCAGCTCTGCCGTTTCGATCGGGCAAAGCCAGTTCTCGACGTGGACCAGTACACCTCCCTCGACGCGATGCCGTGTGATGTCCTTGGACACGATGATCAGATGGACCGTGTCCCCCTCCACTTTGCGATAAACGATGCCGCCCATGCCTTGACCCCTTTCCGCCTTTGCCTACTGATTTGCGACTGGATGCGATGTAGTGTCTTGCGTTGACTTGCCCGTGATTCGAGATATTGCGACTGCTCGGCGTCTTGTTCGACGATGTATGAGGTTCTCATAGCGGGTTCCCTGCCGCCATCTGATATTTCACGATGCGCTCGGCCGCCCGTGGCATCGTCAGGGCCGCCCGTCCGGACGTGACCGGGTAGTCGAACACGTCCTTGTTCTTCCACTTGCGCTCGATGCGGTAGTCCCCGCCGAGCTGTCCGTTCGCCGACAGGAGGACAGGGATCATGGCCGATACCGTCTTTCCGTCCACTTTATATCCGAGGTCCACCCACTCGAACGAGAAGACCTGTCCTTTCGCGTCCCGCATGATGCGTCTTGGTGTCTCACCCTCGAAGGCGAGGTAGGAGACGTGCGGATCCATCTCTGCTGCTCTCATGTTCGTTCACTCCTGTTCCGTTCGATTTGTTTGAGCTGTTCCGAGAAGTGGCGCAGGCATCGGGCGACGACATCGTCACCCTTCGCCTCATAGCGCCGCATCTCGCGTTCCAGTGATTCGATTCGGTCGTTGCGGTCTTGCGTCAAGCGGTCGCCCCGCCCTTCAGTTCGGACATGAGCTTCTCGATTTCCGAGTCATCTGGAACCTCGGCTTCCAGTTCCGCCTTCTTACGGGCGGCATGTTCGCGTGACTCGCGTTCTTCCTCGGCGAGCCATTCCGGTGTCTTGGCGTCGGGGTTCGTGCCACACTGGCGCTGTTGACGACGCGACTCTTCTAAGCGGATGAGTTCGAACGTGAACAGCTTCTGGGCGATGCAACGGTCGACGATGCGCTTGACGTAGTTGAGCGAGCGTCGTTCTCGGGCGACCGCCTCCTCGAGAGCATAGCGTACCGCTTCGTATGAGGACTCCTTGATCATCTCCTCGAGCTCTCCGATGACGTAAGGTGTCGCCGTGCTGATGTTCTGTTCGAAGAAGGCGACCACATCGCTCAGTTGAACCGCCACCACCGCATCATTTGTCGGTTTCTCTTTTTCTTGTTGTTGTGGTTGTTCTTTTTCTTCTTCTTTTTCTTCTTCTTCTTCTTTTTCTTTTTCTTTTTGCGGTTCGGTATCCATAGGGTATTTTTCGTTCGGAGAACCACTATCGATACCGTTATCCTTTTTTGACGGACTGGTTTCGCCCGGTATCGATACAGTATCGATAGGGTATCCGAATTTTTCGCATTGACAGATGACCGCGTCCTTGAATTCGACGGTTTTAATCTTTTCGAGCTCTTGTGAGACGACTTTTGCCACCTTCGGCGACGTCGCCTTGTTGTACTTGAGCCAGTTGGAAATCATGATTTCGTCATTGTCTCGGTTGTAACCGATCTTGCCGTACTGGACGAACCGTTCGAGCAACTTGTCGACCTGTGAGACGTCCCAACCGAGGTCGAACGCCATCACCCGCCGGTTGATGCGGTACACGCCGCATTGTGATGTCTTGTTGTTGGTCATGAGATAAAGGAAGAAGTATTTGTCTTCCGCCGACAATTCCACGACCATCTCGTCTTGCCAGAAGTCGATGCGGATCTGTCTATAAACTGCCATTTCGTCCACTCCATTCTTTTGTCTAAAACCTGTTTTGATAATTAGAAGGGGAGGTCATCTTCTGAGAGGTCGATGCCGCCAGAAAACGATTGTTGGTCAAATCCACCTTTTGCAGGCGGAGCTTCATCGTCCTTCGGTGGCGGTGCACTGTCGCGACCTGCGTCCCCTTTCGAGCTCAGGAAACGTACGCTGTCAGCGACCACTTCTGCGCGATATCGCTTCTGTCCGTCCTGTCCTTCGTAACTGCTGATCTGGAGACGGCCGTCGACTCCGGCCATACTCCCTTTCGATAGATACTTCGATACGTTCTCCGCCTGTTTGCGCCAGACGACACAGTCGATGAAGTCCGCCTCCCGTTTCCCGTCCTGTCCGCTGAATGGTCGGTCACAGGCGAGCGTGAAACGGGTCACGGCGATACCTGACTGGGTGTATCGCATTTCCGGCTCGCGTGCGAGCCTTCCCACTAGTACGACTCGGTTGATCATTGACTCCCTACTTTCTTTCCGGCGGTGTCCGCCTCGTATTGTTCGTCCCCTTCTCGGTAGAAGGTCTCGTGCTTCGGCACGACCCAGACCCAGTTGTGGTTCGGGTTGAAGCCTTTCGGGTTCACCAACAGCTCATATTCGACACCGTTCTCGAGCTCATACTCACGGATGCGTTCTTTCACCCGCTTCACGTTCCCGTCCGTCCTCTTGAGATAGAGCCAGACGATGCCGTCATCACGTCGCATGGTGTGGCTGCCATCCATGCCAGAGGCGTGGAGCTGTTCGACGAGCTTGTTGTTGTGGATCCGTAGGCGATGCCGGCTCATCCGCGGCATGTTCTGATGCTTACGTCGTAGATTGAGCGAGTTCATGCGTTCCACCCTCTATCTCATTGATTTCGCGCTGGATGCCATTGACCAAATTGTCCACCTGCTTCTGTGCGATGGTGAGTGAGTAATAGCCTCGACGTTTCCCGCGTTCTCGTGACATCGTCTTCAGTTCCTGCTGGATATCGTCCAGGTCTGCCGCTAGTTCGACGAGCCGATTGACGTTGGCATAGAGTCGTTCGAGTTGTTCAGGTTCGTGTGTCTGCATGTCGATCCTCCCTTTACAAAATATGTTAATACTTAATATAGATGGTATAATCCTCCAGAGAGGAGGTGATATCATGTATACAGTTACTCAAGCGCAAGTTTTAGAGTTTCTCGTGTGGACTGCAAATTCTGTAAATAGACCAGGACGAGAATTCAAATGCTTAGTCCAATTTAACGGTAGTCTTTGGTATGGAAATTTCTTAAAGTATGACGAACAAGACACCCCATACTTAGAAACAGATTATGGTTATAATTCGCGAATCCGAATTATCTACGATAGTGTTAAAGCTGATTCATTCTTGCAATGTAGGCAGGCTCTCCCAGATCGCATTTTCAAGATTGGCGCAAACGACAAAGATCATAATGAAAAAGTTTTTGCAGCTGCAAATCAGATCATTCAGTCATATGAATTTAAGGATGAAACGCTCACTTCATTCCTTTATGATGTTGAGAGCATCGATGGGAAAGTGAAAATTCCATTCATTCATTTGCCTGATAATATTCAAGTATTGGCGTTCTTGGACAAATAAAGATTATTGCTTATTCACAGACACGCCTCCGCTGTTCTCGAAGAAGTTTTCACCCAGAGGTGTACTTGGATAACGCCGTTGCCACCTTTGGTGACTCACTTCGTACTTGCGGTTCGCATTTTCAAAATCTTTTACGAGCTGTAAGGTCAGTTCTTCTTTAATGACTTCTGGGATTTCATTATTTGACACTATTTCTTTAAGCCGATTGCGCATAAGCGTGATCGGTTTTCTCATGTTCACTCTTGAGGGTAATGCTCTCATCAAGTCATTGATGTATTGCGCGACTTCTTCATCACTCATTTCTTCGAGAGCTTCAGAAGTTGCTAGATATGGTTCCGAAGCTTTTTGTTGAATTGCATCGAGTAAGTCATCTAAATTCTGGCTAAGTTGTTTCATTTTCAATTTCCTCCCTTGTTTGGATATTCAAGCGGATGGAGCATAAGGAACTCGTGTGTTGCGCTCAATCTTCGTACACCTCCTTTGGCGGTCTAACGTAGTTCAATGGGATGCAATCATTTAGATCCTCGGCACGCACATCGCCATAACGCTTCGGATAGGTTCCGATGCCGACTGCCGTGTCAGAGGATAGACGAGCCCTCACGACTCGCATCGATTCAGTGTCGAACCTCACCACATACCAGCCACCGAGCCGTTTGAATTTCCCGACCCATTCGTTCGGGCGTCTCACCAGTTGCTCGCGAACGTTGAATGCCCGTCTGATGTACCATGTGCCACCGAGTACGACAGAGACCGGGAGTTGCCCGAAATCCGCGTATGGCTTCCCGACCTTCTGCTCCGAGAAGATCCCGTTCTCATCGAAGAAATAACGTGTTCCAAATGAGTTGAAGATTTCTAGCCCGTTGGCGATACGAAGCAATGCCTCTCGACCATCGATTGGTTCATAAAACTTAGGGTCCAATTGCGGTTCCCGTTTCTCCATCACTCGCTCGCCCCTTCCTCTATATCCTCATCGATCATGTGTAGCGCCCCGTAGAACACGGTACTCATGACGAACGCGACGGCGGGGATGACCCAATATTCGAAGCGTGCGTTCATCGTGGCCATGAGCCAAATTACTGACCCGAGCGCCGTCATCATAAGCCCATAACGGATGGTATCCAGTTTTTGTTGCAGATGCATGTTGCCCTCTCCTTTTCAACTTGCGCCGCCCGTGCTACACTTGAACTGTTCAGGTTTATGTGTAGCCGTGTTGTCCGTTTTGGACGACGCGGTTTTTTATTTGTTCAGATTCTTGTCCTGGCGTCTGAGCCAGTCCTTCAAAAACGCCCTCACCTCTTCTCCTACCATGAGCCATTTGGTGCCGGCCCGATATTTCGGGAAGTCCTCCTCATAGAAGAACGATTTCAAGATGAACGACTTGCTGAGGTTCGTCTGGCGGCACAGTTCCTCCATGTCCCAGAGGAACACGTCGGCGTGCGTCTGTTCGATGTGCTGACGGATCTGCGCCTTGGCGATGTCGAGAATCTCGTTCTCGTCGATATGGATCTGTAGCATGTCGACCCTCCTTTCTGCTTGTTACCATTCGTCATCCACGATGGATTGCTTAATAATCGAATCAACCACTTCCAAGGCATCAATGTATTGATTTGAAGAAATCGCCTTGATTTTCTGCAGCGACCATAAGGCGTGTTCTTGAACGATTCCGAAGTTGAACCCCCACTTCCTATGAAATGAGTCGTGGTCGTACCGATAATTCAAAGAGGCGTATAACATCGACTCGATGCGCTCATGGGGATGGATCACCTTAAACTTCCTCACCATGAAACGGTTGTAATCTTGATGCCTCTCGGTCATCGGGACAATCATTGTGGCGAGGAAATCAACTCCGCGAACCCCTTCGCGTAGTTTCGTGTCGATGAGCCAGTCCTCGAAGTCGTGTAGTGCCGTCTCTGGATTGAAATTCATCTCTTTCATGTCTTGTCACCTCCTTTCGACGTAACCCTAACGAAAAGTTAGTCTTGACGACCTAAGTTACTCTTAGACCGATGCATTTATGGATTTACAAATCCAATTCCATTCTCTTTTGCTCGTCTCGTTTACGATTAAGTAAGTCGATAATCCATTTTCGACCTTCTTCGCTCCATTTGAGTGTTTGACCCCATTCATTAATGTGATAGTCTGCTATTCCGGTTTCGATGAAGTGGTCATATTTGGCGTACAAATACCAACACCCACTACGCTTGTATTGCACTCCGTATTCATTGAGTAAGCTGTTCAACGCAGAGGCACTCATACCGAGGTCTTTCGCAATATTTGTAGCAGTGATGAATCCTTTTCTTTTAAGTACACTGTCGTGGTATTCCACTTTCGGTTTTTGCTCTTCTACCGTTGCGGCGAGTTGTTCACTTCTCTCGACCTGTTCAACCAACGCAATCAATGCTGATTTGTAATCTTGGGGTAGGGCGACCATGCCATCCTGTCGTCGTGATAGTTGGGACTCCATACTGTTGAATGCCTCGATGTATTTCAATTTAAATTTCAAAGCTTGCGATCCGGTGAAACCCATGACTAATAGCACCCAACCGTCTCTAGTCATTTCATAAATTTTTCGTTTTCGTCCGTAACTATCGTATTCAAACGTCGGATTAAACATCTCCTCAAAATTGAGGAGATCTTTTTTTAAGCTCTCGATATCTCGAATCACGTTATCGTGTCGTTTGCCAAAGGTTTCGTGGACGATGATTGAATTCGTAATCACCTTCCCATCACGAACTTGAACAAGTTGGTTCACTGCGTTACCTCCTGTATGAGTTAATAGGAAAACGGGTAATATATAGTATCTTTATTCAAGATTCTTGAACATGATTCCCAAAAAAATATTGTCCGAAGTTCAGACCTAATTTTCTCGAGACGTCCACAATACGCTTACCACTTGGCGTGCCACCATTTTCCCAATAAGAGACTGTTGATTTCGCAACGCCTAAGTAGTTACCGAACTCCTCTTGGTTCATTTCAAGAGATTTTCTAAGTTCGATTAAAGTTTCATTTTTAGTACTTACCATTTTTCATCACCGCCTTTCGTCCAAGAACCTTGTACCTTTATATTAAGTTCAAACATCTTGTACGTCAATACTAAAAACCAATTTTCTTGTACTTTCTTTTCGAACTGTTCCGCTCTATACAAAAAACTTGTACTCTATAAGGAGGAAGATATGATGATTGTTTCTGGAGGGACGTGTATGTTTGGGGAAAGACTTAGAAGTGCAAGAAAAGCTCGAAAGATTTCTCAAGAAGAATTAGCCAAGGTAATCGATGTATCGAAAGGTACTATTTCAAATTATGAAAACGGCGTTAGTTTTCCCAATGAAGAAAAACTAATAAAAATTTCTGAGCGATTAAATGTTTCGTTTGATTATCTATTAGGAAGAATCGATGATCCAGACATGACACTTGAGGAATACATCAATAAGAGATCGGAAGAAGAGGATATTATCGGCCTTCATTTTTCGAATGAAGAACTAAAGAGCCTTAGCAAGGAAAAAATTGATTCCATCATTGATTTCGTTAATTACCAAATTGAATCAGAAAAGAAAAAGCGATGACGCCATCCACAGGCGTCATCGCTTTAATGTTTTATCTTTGTTTTCCAATACGTCTTTTTGGGGAATCTCATCGAGCCGATAGAAGATGATTTTTCCTAGTTCGATATCTTTCTTACCCACCAGTTTAACGAGTCCAGTTTTCGTGCTCAAATAACAACTCATATAATCGCTGCCAGCCAAAAGAAACCCCTCCGTTTACGAACGACCGTTCATGTATTGTTCAACAATCATAAGATAACATCCTCAGAATACTCGGTCAATAAAAAATGTAATATTTTAATACATATCTGTTGACATTGTCAACAAATTAAATACTTTTGTAATTCGTTATTTGTAACAACTAACGTAAAAGAGAACGTTTGTTCTGTTTTCTTGTTCTCAGTATGAACCGAACACAAAATATTTTCAACCATTTTTCCTACTGAGACAAGTTGAGATGTTCGACAATGTCCCATAAATGTCAGTATTTTGTCGAACGATTCTCATTTGAAAATAAGGTCTACCATATTCTTACATGTTACAATTTAATAGTGATTTTATAAGTTTGTCGACTGAACGAGGCTGAACTTCATTCCTCGTTCCTTTTCTATGTAATAGCAAATATGTATTTTCAAAGGAGATGAATGATATGGGTTGGTGGCAAGATATCATGAACGCTCGCAAGAATCGCGAAGAAGTCGAGCGCTTGACGAAAGAGATCGAACGGATCGAGCTGACGAAGGAAGAGGTACGTTATATCGACCTCAAGAAAGAGATTGAAAGCATCGAACAACATAACCTGGTCAAGCAGGAAGAACTGCGCAATGAACTACAAAAATATAAAAATGAGGTTCAGAGAGAGCGAAAGGCTCTCGAGACCGACATCGAGAAATTGAAGAAACAACGGGACCAGCTTGGGCTAAGCATCAACGAGTACGAAGGTCGACTGTCCGCACTAGAACACGGTCTATACTCTCCTCCCCGTTACCTTACAGATGAAGACACGTCCGAGATGTTGAAGGCAAAACTGGACGCGGTGCGTGCGAAGCAGAAGGCATTGATCAAAGAGAAACGCGCTACCACACACCCGAGTGCTTATACTGTTGACGGCGATAAGAAGAAAGGCAAAGAGTTCGTGAATGACACAATCAAGTTGATCTTACGAGCCTTCAACAACGAGTGTGATGTCATCATCGCCGGCGTGAAGCATACGAACCACGACCGATCGATCGACAAGATCGCGAAGAGCTTCAAGCAACTGAACTCGTTGACCGACATGCAGTCTGTTTTCATGACGGACGAGTACCTCAAACTGAAACTCCAAGAGCTTCAAATCATGCATAGGTACCGCGTGAAAAAACAGGAGGAGAAGGAAGAGCAACAAGCCATCAAAGAGCAAATGCGTGAAGAGGCTCGTGTCTTGAAGGAAATCGAAGAAGCACGTAAAAAGGTCGAGAAAGAAGAGACTCACTTCAAGGCCGCTCTACTTGCTGTACGTACTAAGATCGAGAATGCGAGCGAATCAGAGCGTACTGCTTTAGAGGCTAAGATTGCGGAACTTGAGGCGAAACTTCAAGAAGTCGAGGAAATCAAAGGTGATATCGAAAACCGTGAGAAGAACACGCGTGCAGGTTACGTCTATGTCATCTCGAACATCGGTTCATTCGGGGAACATGTCTATAAAATCGGGATGACGCGTCGTCTTGAACCACTCGACCGGATTCGCGAGCTTGGTAGCGCGTCGGTACCGTTCACCTTCGACATCCACGCCCTCATCTTCTCGGAGGACGCACCTAACCTCGAGAACAAGCTGCACAAACGTTTCGCCGACCGTCGCGTGAACCAGGTCAACTTCCGCAAGGAGTTCTTCAAGGTCAACATCGATGAGGTCGCTGACGTCATTAAACAAGAGTTCGATCAGACGTTGGAGATTACGAAACTTGCTCAGGCTGAAGAATACAACCGCACCCTTCAAATTTTGTCGGAAAGCGAAGCCGCTGTCTCCAATTAAATAAAGTAAGGCGCCTTCGGGCGTCTTTTTTAGTATAAATCGACTTAAGGACATATTATGCTGAATCTCGTTTATAATGAGAGGGCCAAAAGAAGCAAAGGAGTGAACGATATGGCAATCTTCCGTAAGCGGAACGGAAAATGGCAATACCGCATCTATTTTTACGACGAGGTCGGTCGGCGGCGCGAACGGTCCCGCAGCAACTTCGGTTCGAAACGCGAGGCGCAGATGGCTGCGGCCAAGGAAGAGGCGAAACTGTTGAACAACACGTTCGTGATGGACCAGAACATCCGGTTCGACACGTTCGCCCTCGAATGGCTCGAGACGTTCAAACGACCACACGTCAAAGAGTCGACCTACGACCGGATCAGCCGCACCGTGAGGAATCATCTCATCCCCCAGTTCGGGGAACATCGGCTGATCGACATCAACCGGGTCATGTATCAGAAGTGGATCAACGAGAAGGTCGAGGTCTACAGCCTCGGCACCGTCCGTTCGTTCCATTCGACGTTCTCGAGCATCCTCGATCATGCTCTTTTGGATATGAACCTCATTGAAAAGAACCCGGCACACCGAATCCAGATATCGAAACGGGATGACACGCCAGACGAAGATGACGACATACTCGAGTTCTTGGAGATGGAAGAGCTGAATCGCCTACTTGGCTATCTAGAACAGACTCCTCACGGGAAGTACAAGCGCTCCATCCAATATCTCGCCCTCTTCACACTGATTGCGCGGACCGGTTTACGTATCGGTGAGGCATTGGCGCTCGAGTGGGAGGACATCGACCTGGATGCCGGTACCGTCCGTGTGAACAAGACCCTCTCATTTGGTTCGAAGTTGGAGCTCAAGGTGACGAAACCGAAGACAAAGAAGGCGAACCGGACGCTGCGGATCGATGCCCAAACAAACGAGCTCATGCGACGGCACCGGACCAGTCAAAAGGAAGTGTATCTCGCCTATCCGAATTACAAGAAGCCTGAACTCCCCCTCGTGTTCCATAGCCCGAACGGGACGTGGCTGCGGACGAGTATTGTGAGGGACTATTTGCGAGATGCCTGCAAAAAGAGTGGCGTGCAGCACATCAGCCCGCATGTCCTCCGTCATACCCATGCGGTCCACTTACTGGAGGCGGGTGCCGATGTGAAATACGTGGCGGATCGTCTTGGCCATGCCGACACGAAGATCACGATGAACATCTATCTACATGTCTCGAAGAAAATCGAGCATGATGCGATGGCACTATACGAGGCACGTATAGCGAACAATAATCTGTATATACAAAAAGAGACAAAATAAAAAGAGGAGGACCGATTATTTTTCGGGTTCCTCCTCTTTGCTTTTGTCTATAAACTCTAATACGTTAATAGGTGGCAAAACAATCGGGGCATTATAGCCGATAGAAGTCACTTGGGACACCGCCGAACGAACGTAAGGGAACAAGATCGAAATGCTATTTCGTCTCAGCAGCATTTCATTTGTAATTCCAGTGATGTTTTCTGTGCTACCATCATCTTCAACTAAAAATTCTCCTGAAACTCTGATAAAAAGGTTAAACTTTTCATCTTCGCTTTCTAAACCACAGATGATTGAAACAACAGCACTTTCTTCGTCTATCAGTTCCACATGAGATCCCATCGAAATCTTGATACTTTCTTCATCATAAAAATCATCTTCCTGATTAAACGTAAGTTGCTCTACTCTATAACGCCCAAACTTCAGCTTTTTCATTATTTAAGATGCCTCCATCAAAGTTTGTGATGAACACGCATCATATGATACTCGCTCATTCGGTATTGTTACGAGAGGAGTTTCAGCTTTAGGTGTCCCTTTTATTACTAATTTTTTAATCTCAATTTCCTTCAACAAATCTTCAAAGTTAAGATTAGAATTATTAAGTGAGTAGTTACTTTCAATAATGTAACCATCTTCAGAGAACAATAATTCTGAGTCTGCAAAGCTGAAGAATTGTGAATACTCGATTTTTTTATAAAGAATAGGATCTTCTGGTTCTTTTACAAGCATTTTTAAAACTCGTTCAGTAGGATATGGGTCTCCTAATTCTCCAATAATCACATCATTTTCTTTGATGATAACTTTGCCTTCCCCAGGAGCCACTTTTTCGTACTGAATTCC
Source organism: Exiguobacterium sp. USCH10 (assembly GCF_037619445.1). Taxonomy (GTDB): domain Bacteria; phylum Bacillota; class Bacilli; order Exiguobacteriales; family Exiguobacteriaceae; genus Exiguobacterium; species Exiguobacterium aestuarii_A. The sequence goes on from NZ_JAQPZO010000012.1 coordinate 48,137, forward strand.
ATTTTCTTCTGCCAACTGAAGAAAGCGTTCTTCTAAATAATCCATGTATTCTTGCTCGTTCATATTTCATTCCTCCTCGTCCTACTATCACAATCGGATATAGAACTACCTTATTAACACGCCATCCAAGACAGTTTTGTAGTATCAATCCTTTGAGGGTTTCTCACCACAACCTGAGTACCGTGGATTAACTCTGTGTTAATAGAGCTCACTTCTGCACTTATATCCCTATTCCCTTTTAATATCGGAAAAAACATAAGGGTATTAAACAACGCTTCGCTGTGATTGCCAAGTTTTTCACTAGGAACAGGAAAAGTCCTTTGAATTACTGTGTATTCTGGCGGAATAAGGTTAAACAGTTCATTGTTCCACTGCCAAAGTGCTGTTTCAACTTTATACCCTTTCGAGAGAAGCATTTTTTTCGTTGCCTTCATGTGCTTATCGAAGAAAACTGCACCATCTCTAGTGTCAAGGTTCAAAAATTCTTCACCTTGTAAAGTTTCACACCATTCAAAAATACATCCATCGTATTCAGGACTCTTCGCCTTACGAAATTGTCCTTTTTTCATTAATCTGAATCTATCTCGTTCAGCATAAAATTTTGCTTGAGTTTCATCTTCTCGAAAAAAATATACACCAGTACCTAGCCAGTGATCGATTCCACTTGAGCTCCAAAATCCAGATTCAAGAATCGACTCAGCTTTACTTAGAAGCGTCCCGTGATACGCTCTCATTTCGATTTTTCTATTGCCAAATGATTCTACCCTCATTTTCAACCCCCACTTGCAATCAATCTTAATTAATCATATCGAAATGATAGATGAATTGGTATACAATACCACAAGTTAAGGTGTCGGTTTCCACAAGTTTCGTTCGACAAAATACGACCGTATTTTAAAGAAAACGGAGCATCCATTGGATGCTCCGCCATCAATTTTGAGGGCTGATTGAGGGCTGTGATGAATCATGTTTAAAATCAACCCTTCAAAACACTGGTATTAAGCCATTATCCAATCGAACCTTCCATCTCGAACTTGATGAGACGGTTCATTTCGACCGCATATTCCATTGGCAATTCTTTTGTGAATGGCTCGATGAAGCCCATCACGATCATTTCTGTCGCTTCTTCTTCCGAGATTCCACGGCTCATGAGGTAGAAGAGTTGCTCTTCTGACACTTTTGAGACTTTCGCTTCGTGCTCGAGTGACACTTGGTCGTTCAAGATTTCGTTGTACGGGATTGTATCTGACGTTGACTCGTTGTCCATGATGAGCGTGTCACACTCGATGTTCGAGCGCGCGCCCTTCGCCTTACGGCCGAAGTGGACGATTCCACGGTACGATACTTTTCCGCCTTGTTTCGAAATCGATTTCGAGACGATTGACGAAGACGTGTTCGGCGCGAGGTGAATCATTTTCGCTCCAGCGTCTTGGTGCTGTCCTTTACCAGCGAGGGCGATTGAGAGTGTCATCCCACGTGCGCCTTCCCCCTTCAAGATGACAGCCGGGTATTTCATCGTGAGTTTCGATCCGATGTTTCCATCGATCCACTCCATTGATCCACCCGCTTCACAGACTGCACGTTTTGTTACCAAGTTATAGACGTTGTTCGCCCAGTTTTGGATTGTCGTGTAACGGCAGTATGCATCTTTGTTGACGAAGATCTCAACGACCGCTGAGTGAAGCGAGTTCGTTGTGTAAACCGGTGCCGTACATCCTTCGACGTAATGAACCGATGCGCCTTCATCGACGATGATGAGCGTACGCTCGAACTGACCCATGTTTTCCGAGTTGATGCGGAAATAAGCTTGAAGCGGTTGCTCGAGTTTCACGCCTTTTGGTACGTAGATGAACGAGCCACCCGACCAAACAGCTGAGTTGAGGGCCGCGAACTTGTTGTCCGTCGGCGGAATCAACTTCCCGAAGTACTCTTTGAAGATTTCTTCGTCTTCTTTGAGTGCAGTGTCTGTATCTTTGAAGATAACACCTTTTTCTTCGAAGTCTTCTTGCATGCTGTGGTAGACAACCTCAGACTCATACTGAGCCGAGACACCTGCCAAGTATTTTTGCTCTGCTTCTGGGATACCGAGCTTGTCAAACGTACGTTTGATTTCTTCTGGTACCTCATCCCATGAGCGTTCTGTCTTTTCAGATGGTTTGACATAGTAAGTGATTTCGTCGAAATCAAGTGCCGAGAGGTCTCCGCCCCATGTCGGCATCGCCATCTTGTTGAAGTGATCCAACGACTTCAAACGGAAGTCGAGCATCCATTGTGGCTCTTCTTTCATGCGCGAGATCGTCTCTACGATTTCTGTTGTCAAGCCGCGGCCTGAACGGAAAATCGAAACGTCCCGATCATGGAAGCCGTATTTATAATCGCCAATTTCCGGCATGTTCTTTGCCATATCGGTCTCCTCCTTCTCCTTACGCGTCCTCGTCTACTCCTTTTTCAAGCGCCTTCCACGCGAGCGTGGCACACTTGATTCGAGCCGGGAATTTCGATACGCCTGAGAGCGCCTCGATATCACCGAGGTCAAACGTATCCGTGTCGTACTCTTTGCCTTGAACCATTTCAGAGAAGATGTTAGCGAGTTGAAGCGCCTCTTCTACTGTTTTTCCTTTGACGATTTGGGTCATCATCGATGCCGAGGCGAGACTGATTGAGCAGCCTTCTCCTTCAAACTTCGCATCTTTGACGATGTCGTCTTCGACTTGTAGTTGAAGACGAAGCGAATCCCCACATGTCGGGTTGTTCAAGTCCACCGTCACGCCATCTTCGATGACGCCACGGTTTCTTGGGTTTTTATAGTGATCCATGATGACCTGGCGGTACAACATGTCGAGATTATTAAAACTCATAATTGAAATACTCCTTCGTTTGACGTAATCCCTCGATGAAACGGTCGACCTCTTCTTTTGTGTTGTACAAATAGAAGCTCGCCCGTGCCGTCGATGATTGCTTCAAAAGACGCATGAGTGGTTGTGCACAGTGGTGACCGGCACGAACCGCGATGCCTTGCATATCGAGAACGGTCGCGAGGTCATGCGCATGCACGTCCTTCAAGTTGAACGTGACGAGACCGACACGATCTTCAGGACCGTAAATCTCAATCCCTTCAATCGTTTTCATCTGCTCAATCGCGTAAGACGCGAGTTCACGTTCGTGTGCTTCGACATTCTCAAGCCCGATTTCTTCTAAGAAATCGATAGCAGCCGCAAGTCCGACCGCTCCAGCAATGATCGGTGTTCCCGCTTCGAAGCGGTACGGAATGTCTTTCCACGTCGATTCATACAAATCAACGTAGTCGATCATCTCGCCACCGAACTCGACCGGCTCCATATTTTTGAGGAGTTGTTTCTTCCCGTATAAGACACCGATTCCAGTCGGTCCGAGCATCTTATGTCCAGAAAAGGCAAGGAAGTCACAGTCCAGTGCTTGAACGTCCAGTTTACGATGCGGTGCACTTTGTGCGGCATCGACGACCATGACAGCACCTTTCTCATGTGCGAGTCGAGCGACTTCGGCAATCGGATTGATTGTACCGAGCACGTTTGAGACGTGGCTCATCGCGACGATTTTCGTCCGATCCGATAAGACGGCTTGAACGGCATCCAGTGTGACACGTCCGTCCGGCGTGAGTTCGACGTAACGAAGCGTCGCGCCTTTGCGCTTGGCAAGTTGTTGCCACGGAATCAAGTTCGCATGGTGTTCCATCGGAGTGAGGACGATTTCGTCGCCTTCACCGACATTCGCATCTCCGTAGCTCGACGCGACCAAGTTAATGGCCGTCGTCGTCCCACGTGTGAAAATGATTTCTTCAGGAACCGCCGCATGGATGAAAGAACGGACGCGTTCGCGTGCTCCTTCATACGCATCCGTTGCTTGCGTCCCGAGCGTATGGACGCCACGATGCACGTTCGAATGGTTGCGACGATAATAGTCCTCGATCGCCTCGATGACAGCGAGCGGCTTTTGTGAGCTCGCCGCGCTATCAAGATAAACGAGCGGGTGTCCATTGATTTCCTGATCTAAAATCGGAAACTGTTCACGAATCGAGGCGTTCAACATCTTAACGTACTTTCCCTTCGATGACTTCGCGGAGACGGTCTTTGACCGAATCGATTGCGAGTTCTTCGACGACAGGCGTCAAGAATCCGTGGATGATTAAACGCTCTGCCTCTTGGCGAGACAAACCACGGCTCATCAAGTAGTACAATTGAACATCATCGACACGGCCGACTGATGCCGCGTGACCTGCCATAACATCATCTTCATCGATGAGAAGAATCGGGTTGGCATCCCCACGTGCTTTTTCAGAGAGCATCAAGACGCGCTCTGTTTGAACACCGTTCGATTTTGAAGCACCGTGGTGAATCATCGATGTCCCGCTGAAGATCGCAGTAGCTGCGTCTTTTTGAACACCGTGAATCAAGATGAACCCTTCAGATGCTTTTCCGAAGTGGTCGGTACGGATGTTGAAGTTTTGTTTTTGTGCACCGCGACCGATTGTCACAGCTTTTGTATCCGAATACGTGTTGTCTCCGACGAGGTGAGTCTTCGTTTCGACGACCGAGTTCCCGTCGTTCATGTGACCGAGCGCCCAATCGAGGCGACCGTTCGCATAGACGACACCGCGACGGTTCATGAACGTGAGGGCTGATTCAGCGAGCTGATCGACACCACCGAAGACGACTTTCGCGTTCTCTCCAGCGAATACTTCCGTCACGACGTTGACCGTATGCGGTTCGTTCGTACCAGAGAGGAAGTTTTCAATGTATGTCACTTCACTACCTTCGTCAGCGACGAGGATCGTGTGGTGATAGAAGGCACCGTTCGCCTGTTCCATCGTGAAGATGGCTTGAAGCGGATCTTTCAATTGTGTGTTTTTCGGTACGTAAATGAACGCCCCACCGTTTGTGAGGGCAGCATTCAACGCCGAAAGACGTTCTTCATCGACACGTACGCCTTCCGTCATGAAGTATTTCTCAACGAGCTCTGGATGTTGCTCCATCGCTTCTTTGATTCCCATGAATAAGACGCCTTCTGGCATCGACAATTCGTTATAGACGACATGACCGTTGCGTTCAACGAGCACGTTTGTCCGGTGGTCTCCGAGAAGTGATTCGATGTCAGCTGTCAAACCGTCTTTCGGTTCGAGATTGACATCACCCGCTGCGAAGTCCCACTTATCAATCTTAATCTTTTCAACTTTTGGCAAAGCAAGTGTCGGCGCAAGTTCTGCTGCCTCTTTACGACGGTTGACCATCCATGCTGGTCCGCCGAGCGCTTCTGCACGTGCCGACAACGCTTGTGCATCCAATTCAAATTGTACGGTCATCGTACAGCCTCCTTACGCTTCTGTGTCTACTGTCATTCCGAGATCTTGCTTCACCCAGTCGTAACCTTCTGCCTCGAGTCGTTGTGCGAGCTCTTTGCCACCAGACATGACGATTTTTCCGTCCATCATGATGTGTACGAAGTCTGGCTCGATATAGTTGAGGAGACGCTGATAGTGCGTGATGATCAAGCAACCGAACTCTTCTGAACGCATTTCGTTGACGCCTTTTGCGACAACTTTGAGCGCATCGATATCAAGACCTGAGTCGATTTCATCCAAGATGGCGATGTTCGGTTGAATCATCATCATTTGAAGAATCTCGTTACGTTTCTTCTCACCGCCTGAGAATCCTTCGTTTAAATAGCGGTGTGCCATTTCTGAAGGGATTTCGAGAAGCTCCATCTTCGCATCGAGTTCACGGATGAACTTCATAAGCGAGATTTCTTGACCTTCTTCACGACGTGAGTTGATTGCTGAACGCAAGAAGTCTGCGTTTGTCACACCACTGATTTCAGCCGGGTATTGCATTGCAAGGAACATCCCTGCTTGTGCGCGCTCGTCGACTTCCATCTCGAGGACATCTTCGCCGTTTAATTCGACGCTTCCCCCAGTGACCTCATAAAGTGGATGACCCATGAGTGCTGATGCGAGTGTTGATTTACCAGTCCCGTTTGGACCCATGATGGCATGAATTTCGCCACCTTTAATTTCTAGGTTAAGACCTTTGACAATCTCTTTTCCTTCGATTGAGACGCGGAGGTCATCAATTTTCATTTGTGGTACGTTAGACATTCGGATACCCCTTCCGTATTTTCTCGCCATAGTGAATGGCGTAGATTAGATATATTCTAATCTTAGACTAGTCATTTTTTTATTTCAAGCGACTCACCTTAGAATTCATTCTCAATAGAATGATAAAAGTTGAGAATGCTAATAGTAGGAAATCAAGACATTATCCGGCATTCTCTTCGACGAGTGCGAGGACGACTTTCCGCTCTCGTACGGCGGCAGCGAAGAAGAAGGCCCCACACCCCGTTAAGAGCGCCAAACTTCCGAACACCGGAAGCGATGATTGCCCGAACGTATCCAGTAACACCCCACCGATAATCGGTCCGATTGTCTGACCGAGTGACGTCAATCCCATCGCCCCAAAATAAGTTCCCCGTAAATGTTCGGGCGCCAGTTCGTCCGTCAATACGTCCGTCATCGTGAACATCAACACTTCGCCGACCGTGAAAATGGTCATTGCCACAAAGAGCACCCATTCAACTGTCGCAAACCCAATCAATAAAAGACCGAACGACAACGTCGAAATGCCGAAGAAGAGTGACTTGATCGGCGAGACACGAATCCCGAAACGCATAATTGGATATTGGACGATGAGCACCGTGATTGCGTTCGTCGTCAATAAGTAAGCGAACAATCTCGAACCGTCTTCTAGTCCGTCGCGTAACGCAATGAATTGAGGAAGCGTCGAATTGAACTGACTGTAACCGATAATCGCGAAAATCATCCCGATGATGACCGCACGGAATGTCCGGTCGTCTCGTAAAACGCGAAACGTCTCCGTCAAGCGTGGCCGTGCCTTGACCCCGTCTCCTTCTTCAAACGGATACTTATAAAACAAGATCGAGATGATGATTCCATACAATATGTATACTGCCGTCACGACAAAGAATGCAGTCTTTACACCTGTGAGCGATAAGACGACCGCCAAGAGTGGCCCGATGGCCGCGGCGATATTGATCATGAAGTAACGGACGTTATAGACGATGACCCGTTGGTCTGCCTGCGTCGTGTCACTGATGAGTGCCCGCGAAGCCGGTTCTAAGAAAGATCGCGACATGCCCATCAACATCGATAACATATAAAACCAAAACAGATCGGTCGCGAGCGCGAGACCAGCGAACGTGACGGCATTGAGCACGATGCCGATCAGCATGAGTTGTTTTCGCCCATATCGGTCAGAGAGTGTCCCCCCAAAGAAGCTCATGAACAGACCCGAAAGTGCCGTCACGGCAAAGATCGTTCCAATCACACTCGCCGAAAATCCGAGCGTGGCCAGATAGATCGCAAAAAATGGCATGACGAAAAACGTCGCCAGTCGTGCAAAAAACGTCCCGAACAGGACGCCCCACGTCAGTGGATGAATCTGTCTGAGCTTCATCCAAATCCCCCCTTTTCTTTCATATATGTAGTGTACTTCTCTTTATGAAAGAACACTAGACAAAAAAAGACCCAGGGGATGACCCCTGAGTCGAGAATGCTTATTGTTGTACCGGTACGACCGCACCTTTGTATTCGTCTAAGATCCACTGTTGTGTCTCTTCAGAAGTCAATACTTCGAGGAGTGCTTTGACGCGCTCATCTTCTTCGTCCCCTTCACGTGTGACGATCAAGTTGACGTATGGTGAGTCTTCGCCTTCGAGTGCGATGGCATCTTCAAGTGGGTTGAGACCTGCGTCGATTGCGTAGTTCGTGTTGATGAGAACCGCATCGCCTTCTCCGTTGTTGTAAGCTGTCGGAAGAAGTGCTGCTTCAACGTCCGTCTTGAATTTCAAGTCTTTCGGGTTGTCGACGATGTCAGAGACAGTTGCATCGACTGTTTTGCCTTCAGCAAGTGTGATGAGACCTTCTGATTGGAGCATCGTGAGGATACGCCCGTGGTCAGCGACCGATGAACTCATGATGATTTCTGCGCCTTCAGGAAGTTCGTCGAGCGATTTGTATTTTTGTGAGTACACACCGATTGGCTCGATGTGAACGCCACCCGCAGATGCGAATTTATAGTCTTTGTTTTCAGCCATTTGTGACTTGAGGTATGGCTCGTGTTGGAAGTAGTTCGCATCGAGCTCACCGCTTGCGAGCGTCTTGTTCGGAAGCACGTAGTCTTGGAACTTCTTGATTTCGAGTTTGTAGCCCTTTGCTTCATATTCTTCTTGTACGTGCTCTAAAATCTCAGCGTGCGGTACGTTCGACGCACCGACAATCAATGTTTTTTCATCGCCAGAACCTGTTTCTGCCTCTTCTCCGCCGCAAGCCGCGAGAACTGTGAATGCTGATAAAGCTGTCAATCCGAGTACTGTTTTCCAAGTTTTCATTATGAATCCCTCCAAATGGTGTATGTGTAATTAAGCTGAACGTTTATCAATTTTTGTGACGAGTCGGTCACCGATGAACTGGATGACGAACACGATGATCAAGATGAGCACCGTCGCCACGAACGTGACGTCGTTTTGTGAGCGTTGGAAACCTTCCAAGAAGGCCAAGTTCCCGAGTCCGCCGCCTCCGACGACACCGGCCATCGCCGTATAACCGACGATTGCAACGATGGTCACCGTGAGTCCTGAAACGATTGCCGGAAGAGCTTCCGGAATCAAGACTTTATAAATAATTTGCCATTTCGTCGCGCCCATCGATTCCGCTGCCTCGATGACGCCGCGGTCGACTTCACGAAGGGCAAGTTCGACCATACGGGCGTAGAACGGTGCAGCTCCGATGATGAGTGCCGGAAGCGCCGCCGTCGAACCGAGCATGGTACCGAGCAAGAACAACGTGAACGGGATGAGTAAAATGATTAAGATGATGAACGGGATCGAACGAAATACGTTGACGATCGCGCTGACGAAGACGTAAATTGGACGATTCTTCAATAATAGCGATTCGTTTGTAATATAAAGAATCAAACCTAAAGCGAGTCCAATCACAAACGTCGCGACACCCGCGACGAGCGTCATGTATAACGTCTCCCATGTCTGTTCCATCATGATTTGCCAGTCTACGTTAGGAAACATCGCTTTCCACCTCCACTTCTACTGATTGCGAACGAATCGACGCGATGGCGCGTTCGATTTCTGGTGCTTCCCCAATCAATTGGATGAATAGCGTGCCGAGCGCACCGACTTGTGACTGTGTCACGTTCCCGCCGATGATGTTGAATCCGATGTCGTGCGTCTTAAGGACATCGGACAAAATCGGTTGTTCCGCCGTTTCGTTCAAGAATTTCAATTTGACGATTTGCCCACTCGGATATCGTGCTTTCAAATGTTCGAACGTGAGCGACAGATCGTCGACCGCCCCAATTTGTTTCACGAATTCTTTCGTGATCGGCTGCTCCGGATGTTGGAACACATCAGAGACTTGACCCGTCTCGACAACTTTCCCTGCCTCCATCACGGCGACGCGATGACAAATCTTTTGGATAACGTGCATTTCATGCGTGATGAGGACGATTGTCAATCCGAGCTTCTTATTGATGCTGACGAGCAGTTCAAGAATCGAATCCGTCGTCTTCGGGTCGAGCGCGCTTGTCGCTTCGTCACAGAGGAGCACCTCTGGATTTGTAGCGAGCGCGCGGGCAATCCCGACTCGCTGTTTTTGACCGCCGGATAATTGTGACGGATAGCTATCTTCGCGACCTGATAGTCCGACGAGCTCGACGAGTTCCTGAACCCGACGTTTCCGCTCACTTGCCGGAACCCCGATCAATTCGAGTGGGAAGCTGATGTTTTCTGCGACCGTGCGCGACCACAGAAGGTTAAAGTGCTGGAAGACCATCGAGACGTTCTTGCGAACCCCTCGTAATTCTTTCGGGCTGAGCTTCGTGAGCTCACTCCCGGCGACCTCTATTTCACCGCTAGACGGTGATTCGAGACGGTTGAGTAATCGGATGAGCGTCGACTTCCCCGCCCCCGAATATCCGATTATTCCAAAAATTTCACCGCGATCAATCGTTAGTGACACATCATCCACCGCCTGGACACGACCATTCTTCGTATCGAACCATTTGGCGACGTTTCGTAATTGAATCAATTCCTTTCCCTCCTGACAACAAAAAAAGCGCGCACGTTTGAGCAAACGTGCGCACTTTATCGTACGGACAACGATTGCTCTCATCTGTCAAGGTTTCTCACCTTGCTGGAATTAGCACCATTTCGGATTGCTCCGCGGTTGCTGGGCGTCATAGGGCCAGTCCCTCAGCCTCTCTTGATAAGAGTGTTGTGTATTCGATTAGCTTTATCATAGCGACAGCTTTTTCTGCTGTCAAATCATTTTTTCAAAAAAATCAAAAAAAGGTGCCGTCCGAGGACGACACAGAACGTAGCACCTTGAGTCACGGAAGGACAGCCCATAGATGAAAATCTTTTGCCCGTTCAAGATTTACATCCTTATATGGGGGAGATTCACCAATCATCACTCGATCTTGACTTGGACCGTGCGATTATACGGAACATCTTTCTTCGCTTGATTTTTTTGGGGGACAATCGAAGGGAAGACTGACGTGTATTCGTATAAAGGTAGCATCGGCTTCATCAAAACGTCTTGATGTCGGGAATATCGCGTCCTATTTTGTGTTCAAGTAAGATGTTGTAATGAATATACCATTCGTGAACTTTCTGTGTCAACTGATTATTTAAAATTTTCAGATTATTCTAATGTTCCTCTCTCACTTTACGAAAGAGAGGACGTGTTGAACGTTTTGAAAGGCATAAAGACGATCCTGAACCTCGCCATTTTCAAGCTTTAACAACGCTGGGACGCTCATCACCTGATAAGCTTCAAGCTCGTTTGGGATATAGTTCGCATCGCGCTTTTCAATCTGAATTTCAGGGTCGACCGCCTCGACGACCGTCAACATTTTCTCCGCGACAGCGCATGTACCACACATTGGCGCGTATATATATAAGAATCCGTCTGTAATCATTTTTCTCACCTCACCTGTCATTATAATGGTCGTTCGAGTCACGTTCAAAAATCGTGCTCTCGTGAAATTTCAGAATTTTTCAATGATTCTCTTGACTCTTCTGTCTGATAGGAATAATATGGGTTCTAACTTTATCGCTTTTGTACATAACAGCAAAGAAGAAGGACAGGTGAATGAATGATGACGGAACAGGCAACAGGTACGACAAAGCAATTTACGATGAACGTCTTAAACGGTCTCAGCATGGCGATTCTGATCGCCCTCATCCCGAGTGCGCTGCTCGGCGAACTCACGAAAGCTATACTCCCTTATTTTCCGTCTCTTCAATTCATATTGGATGCGACGACGATTGCGATGCGCCTCCTCCCGGCCATTATCGGTCTTGCCGTCGCGATGCAGTTCGGACGATCGATTTTAGAGGCTGGAACGATCGCCATCGCAACCTATGTCGGCAGTGGCGCCGTTCGAATTAACGAAGGTGCGTTTGTGATGGCCGGAATCGGTGACGTGATCACAGCCGGTGTGACCGCTGCAATCGCTACGATTCTCGTCATGAAGCTCGCCCCACATTTGAAGACGTATACCGTCATCGTCATGCCGATGACAGTCATTGTCGTCGCAGGCGGCATCGGTGCCTTCTTATTGACGTATATTTCACAGATCACGACATACATCGGATACCTCATCATGACGATGACGGATCTTCAACCGGTTCTCATGGGCATCCTGATCGCGATGGCGTTCTCGCTCATCATCGTCTCGCCGATTTCGACTGTCGGGATCGCAACGGCCATCAGTCTATCAGGCGTTGCAGCCGGTGCGGCAAACCTCGGCGTCGTCGCCGCTGGGTTCGGTCTCGCCATCGCGGGTTGGCAGGCGAACGCGACCGGTACATCGATCGCCCACTTCCTCGGGTCACCGAAGATTCAAATGGCAAACTTCGTCCGACGCCCGATTATGATGCTTCCTATTTTGGCGAATGCGGCCATCCTCGGTGCGCTCGCTGGTATATTAAGAATCGAGGGGACTCCAATCAGCGCAGGGTTTGGCGTATCTGGACTCATCGGACCGGTAAACGCGCTACAACTCATGCCGGGCGGATTCGCCTTGTTCAACGTACTTCTCGTGATCGTCTTGTTCGGGCTTATTCCAGTCGGACTCGGGATTTTCTTCTATCGTGTGTTCGAACGGACGACGCTCGTCAAATCAGACCACTACCGTCTTGATTTCGAGTAAGCATTAAAAAAGCCGGCTTCTCCAATTAGGAGAGGCCGGTTTTACTTATCCTTGAATCATCGCTTCATATTCTTCTGCAGACATGAGCTTGTCGAGGTCTGACTCTTCCGTCAACTCAACTTCGATCATCCATGCATTTTCAAACGGTGACTCGTTGACGAGTTCTGGAGAATCTGCAAGGTCCTCGTTCACTGCTGTGATGCGTCCTGATACTGGCGCATACAACTCAGAGACCGTCTTCACTGATTCGACTGAACCGAATGGCTCGTCGAGCAAAATCGTACCGTCAACTTCTGGGAGTTCCACAAACACGATATCCCCTAGTTCGCTCTGTGCGAAATCCGTGATGCCGATGCGGGCTTTCGTTCCGTTCACTTCTACCCACTCATGTTCTTTCGAATAACGTAAATTTGCTGGTACTTTGCTCATCCTAACTTCCCCCTCAAATAAATTAGACTCACATCTGTATTATAGCACTTAGCCCCAAACGTCCGTAAAGGACTTTTCTGAAAATCCGACCGTCGTTTTTTCACCATTTGTGACGATTGGACGCTTCAAAAGCATACCATTGCTTGATAATAGCTCAAGTTGTTCGTCTTCTGATAGATTTGGTAGCTTGTCTTTGATGCCTTCGTTCCGATAGACTTGCCCGCTCGTGTTGAAGAATTTCTTAAGCGGTAAGTCCGATTGTTTCCACAGCTCGGCGAGTTCTTCTTTCGTCGGTGTCGATTCGACGATATGAACGTATGTATAATCGACGCCTTGCTCTTTCAACCATTTTTCTGCTTTTTTACACGTACTGCATGGTGGATAGCCGTATAGTGTCACCATCTGTTCATCACCTCTTTCATCAATGTAGCACATCTAGAGAAATCAATTCACGTCTCAAGCAACCGTTCGATTTCTCGTTTCATCGTCGGATTGACGGAATGTCGCTCTTCCATAAAGCGAAGAATGACCCCTGCCGCTTCGCTTGACCTGCCGTATCCTAATACCCCGCCTGACAGGAAAGGAATCATCTCTGGATGTCTCGTCTCGACCCGACGTGTCGGGTTGAACGGGTCTCCTTGTCCACCGAGCGCCTTCAAGACGTTTTGGACGGCCGCGACTTGGACGAGTTCGAACCCGGCGAGCATCTCGCCCCGACGTTCCCGAAGCAAGCCGACATATAGGTTCGTCAATGCTTCTTCATAGTAGTAAGCCTTCGCTTCACGCGCGATTACAAGACGCGGTGTCGCGAACACGTCGAGTGCTTCGTCCCGTCGCCAGACGACGCGTCCTGGTGTATAGGCGATCGCTGCGAGTTCATGTACTTCAAAGACGGCGAATTCACCGTAGATGCCATCGTGATACATGATCTTATGTCCGTCTTTCGTGTTTTGAAACTGATAGTGAAGCGGCTCGACTTCAAGCCAGTCGAGTCGGTCGATAAAGCGTGCCTTCTGTCCATCCTCGACAATCAAAAAGAAATCGAGGTCCGAGTAATCATCCAACCGCTCCGTTTCTTGTCCAATCGACCCTAATGCAAGCAGCATCAGCGTCCCTTCGTGTGCGGCAACCGATTCTCCGATTTGTTCCATTCGTTCAAGCAATCTATCGCGTGTTCTCATCGTCTCTCCCCCTCGTTTCTATTGTACGTGGCAGAGGTCAAAAAAAGAAAGGGCCGACCGCGTCCGGTCCACCCTTTCTGTCGATTGAATTACACGATAAACTTGTTCGCTTTGATGAGGCTCGCAGCGACTTCACGCTTCGTCCCGATCACATTGATCGGCTGATAGCGGCTGAACTTCTTCATTGCCGAGAGAAGCATGCGCTGCTCGTCACCAGACGCCGCTGCATACAACACTTCTTTCGCCATGAGTTCGACTTGTTTGAACACTTGCTCCGCAAAGATTTCTGTATAGCGGACTTTGAGCGTGTTCTTCTCTTCGCCTGTGCGTGCGATCGCCTTGTCTGTACGAGCGATGGCTGCTTCAAGCGCATAGATAGCACTGATCATGTCTGCAATCTTCGCCAAGATTTCTTGTTCGTTTTGAAGGTCTTGTTGGTACTTCTGAACCGCTGTACCTGCGACCATCAAATTGATCTTCTTCATGTTCGAAAGGAGCATCTTCTCGCGTGCGAGCGGTGAGCCGTCCAATTCTTGCGGCATGTAGCTCATGAGCTCTTTTTGAAGTTTTTGTGCTTCTGCGAGGAGCGGCAATTCACCTTTCATCGCTTTCTTGAGAAGCGTACCCGGAACGATCAAACGGTTGATTTCGTTCGTTCCTTCGAAGATGCGGTTGATGCGTGAGTCACGATAGAGGTTTTCGACTTCATACTCTGCCATGAATCCGTATCCACCATGGATTTGGACCGCTTCGTCGACAACGTAGTCAAACGTTTCAGAAGCGAATACTTTGTTGAGTGAGCATTCGATCGCATATTCAGCAATCGCTTGTGCGACTTTTGATCCGTCGCGCATGTTCTCGTCACCAAGTGCGTCGAGGCTATCTTGGAACAAGCCGCCCGTGCGATACACTGAGCTTTCCATCGCATAGATGTTCGCTGCCATCGTTGCCAATTTCTCTTGGATGAGTGGGAATTGGCTGATTGGTGTCTTGAACTGTTTGCGCTCGTTCGAATATTGTACGGAGAGGTCGAACGCACGTTTTGAAGACCCAACTGCTCCGACTGCGAGTTTGTAACGACCGACGTTCAAGATGTTGAAGGCGATGACGTGACCTTTTCCGACTTCACCGAGAAGGTTGTCGACTGGTACTTCGACATCTTCAAGGATGAGCGTACGTGTCGACGATCCCTTGATCCCCATCTTCTGCTCTTCTGCGCCAGTTGAGACTCCTTTGAAGTCACGCTCGACGATGAAAGCACTGAACTTGTCGCCATCAATTTTTGCGTAGACGACGAAGACGTTCGCAAAGCCAGCGTTTGTGATCCATTGCTTCTCACCGTTCAAGACGTAGTGCGTGCCCGCTTCGTTCAAGACAGCCGTCGTTTTCGCACCGAGGGCGTCCGACCCTGAGCCTGGCTCCGTGAGCGCGTAAGCCGCGATCCATTCCCCTGTCGCGAGTTTCGGCAAGTACTTGTGCTTTTGCTCTTCTGATCCGAAGAAGACGATCGGGAGTGTCCCGATTCCGACGTGTGCGCCGTAGCTGAGTGCGAACGAACGAGCTTTCGCGAAACGCTCCGTGATGATCGAAGAAGAGATTTTATCGAGTTGGTAGCCGCCGTACTCTTCTGGAACGTCTGCTCCGAGAAGACCGAGCTCGCCTGCTTCTTTCAACAATTCGACAGAGAGGTCGAACTCGTGTTTCTCGATGCGCTCGAGAACCGGCATGACGCGGTCATCGACAAATCCCGCCGTCGTGTCCCCAATCATCTTATGCTCATCTGAGAAATCCTCTGGTGTGAAGAGACGCTCTGCGTCGAGTGCGTCAATGACAAAGCTACCGCCTTTAATCAATTCATGTTCTGTACGTTCCATATCCGATTCCCCCTTAAAGTAATTCGAAGACACCAGCCGCGCCCATTCCGCCGCCGATACACATCGTGACAACCCCATACTTCTCATTGCGTCGTTTCATCTCATGCAAGATCGAGACAGAAAGTTTTGCTCCTGTACATCCGAGTGGGTGACCGAGGGCGATAGCGCCACCGTTCACGTTCACTTTCGATGGATCGATTCCGAGTTCACGGATGACACCGAGTGATTGGCTCGCGAACGCTTCGTTCAACTCGAACAATCCGACTTCTTCTAACTTCACGCCAGCCATTTCGAGTGCTTTTGGAATGGCGACGACTGGACCGATCCCCATCACTTCCGGACGGACACCGCCGACTGCGAACGAGAGGAACTTCGCCATCGGTTGTAACCCTTGGCGTTCTGCTTCTTCACGGTCCATGACGAGGACAGCTGCCGCTCCGTCTGACACTTGTGAGGCGTTACCCGCCGTGACCGAACCTTTGATTTTGAAAGCTGGGCGAAGTTTACCGAGCGCTTCGATCGTCGAATCGGCACGGACACCTTCGTCATGCTTCACGACTTTCTCCACTTCCGCGACTTTACCGTCTTCACCGAGCACGTGTTCGATGACCGTCACAGGAACGATTTCTTCCTGGAACTTGCCACCCGCGATGGCTGCAGCCGCTTTTTGGTGGCTGTTGATGGCGAACGCATCTTGGTCTTCGCGCGAGATGTTATATTCAGCCGCGACACGCTCTGCGGTATGACCCATGCTCATGTAGTATTCAGGTGAAGTCTCCATGATGTTCGGGTTTGGACGGATGACGTGCCCCCCCATCGGGACTTGGCTCATCGACTCCATACCGCCGGCGATGATCGCCGTTGCTTGACCGATCATGATTTTCGCCGCCGCATCCGCGATGGCTTGAAGACCTGACGAGCAGTAGCGGTTGATCGTGATCGCTGGAACTTCGTGCGACAGTCCCCCCCGGACCGCCGCATAGCGAGCGATGTTCATCCCTTGCTCCGCTTCTGGCATCGCACAACCCATGATGACGTCATCAATCGGGCCTTTATATCCTGAACGCTCAAGCGTTGCCTTGATGGCATATCCCGCGAGCTCGTCCGAACGAACGTTACGGAACGAACCGCGTTTTGCTTTTCCGACCGGCGTCCGTGCGCCGGCTACGATGACTGCTTCCCTCATTTGTTATGTCCCCCTTTATCAGTTCCGTAGTGGTTTGCCTTTCACGAGCATATGTTGCATCCGTTGTTGTGACTTTGGCTCCCCGATGAGGCTCAAGAAGGCTTCACGCTCGATATCGAGGAAGTACTGTTCATCAACGAGCGTACCGTATGCCAAATCGCCACCACTGATGACGTGTGCGAGTTTCTTCGCAATCTTCAAATCATGCTCTGAAATATAACCGCCGTAGAACATTTCGTACGCTGCGAGTTCGAGCGTCGCTTTCCCCGTTTGACCGACGACCGGTAACTTCTCACGAACCGGTGCCGTATACCCATCGGCAAGTTCGAGTACCGTCTGTTTCGCATCGAACGTCAAGTGATCACGGTTCATCGAGATCCCGTCGACCGCACGATGGTAACCGAGTGTCTTTGCATCAAATGCCGACTTCGATACTTTCGCCATCGCGATGTTCTCGAACGTCTGTTGCGCAGCCTTCTCGATGTTTTGCATCGATTTCGGCGTCTGTTCGAGGAGACGACGATACGTGTTGACGTTTCCGCCTCCACCTGGGATGAGACCGACACCGACTTCGACGAGACCCATATACGTCTCAAGCGCGGCTTGCATACGTGCTGCCGGTAAGCTGATTTCCGTTCCGCCACCGAGCGTCATGCCGTATGGTGCGGCGACGACCGGACGTCCCGAGTAACGAATCTTTTGAACGACTTGTTGGAACTTGTTGATGATCCAATCGAGTTCGTACCAGTTCTCGTCTTCTGCTTCCATGAGCATCATCGCAAGGTTTGCGCCGACACAGAAGTTCTTGCCGTCGTTCGCGAGGACCATTCCTTTGAAATCTTGTTCGACACGGTCGATCGACTGTTCGATCATCTGCATGATGTCGACACCGATCGCGTTGTTTGGTGATGTGAATTCGAGTGCGACGACGTCATCGCCGATATCGACGAGGCGTGCCCCACCGTTCTCTAAGATGATGCCGTTTGATTTTGCGAGTGGCTTGAGTTTCAATTCTTTCGGGTTGACGGTCTTCTCGACATACGCCTTCGACGCTTTATCGTAATACTGGTCTCCCTTATAGAATGACGTGTTACCTGCAGCAAGCATCTCATCGATCCATGCCGGGACGTCGTAGCCTTCCGCTTTCATACGCTCGACTGATTTTTCAACACCGAGAGCATCCCACATCTCGAACGGTCCGAATTTCCAACCGAAGCCCCACTTCATCGCATCGTCGATAGCAACAATCGTGTCTGCGATCTCGCCAGTAAGACGTGCCGAGTAAACGAGCGTCTTCGCCGTGATTGGCCAGAGCAGTTGTCCGACGCGACCTTTGTTCAAGATGGCACCTTTCAACTTCGCTTTCGATCCAGGAAGTGATTTGATTTGATCGAGCTCAGGACCTGTAATCGCTTTCAATTGTTCGTATTCGAACGTTTGAAGATTCAATTCCTGAATGACCTTTCCTTCTTTCTTATAGAAGCCTTGACCGGCCTTCTGTCCGATCCAGCCTTTTTCCACGAGTTGCTTCATTTCTGAAGGGACGTCGAACGTGTCCTTCTCTTCCCCAGCTTCGAGCGTCTCGTAGACGTTACCCGCCACGTGGACGAACGTGTCGATTCCGACGACATCGAGTGTGCGGAACGTCGCTGATTTCGGACGACCGATGAGTGGACCTGTGATCGAATCCATCTCTCCGATTGACGCGTTTTGCTTGAGCATCTCTTCGAACGTGACGAGGAGACCGTATGTCCCGATGCGGTTACCGATGAAGTTCGGCGTGTCTTTGGCTTCGACGACACCTTTCCCGAGACGGTCTTCCGCGAAGCGTGACATGAAGTCGATGACCGGGCGTGCTGTCTTCTCCGTCGGGATGAGTTCGAGCAACTTCAAGTAGCGCGGTGGGTTGAAGAAGTGAGTCCCGAGGAAGCGTGATTTCAATCCTTCCGGAAGGGCACTTGCCATCGCTTCGATGGAAATCCCTGACGTGTTCGAGCTGAGGATCGCATCTTCACGGATGTAAGGTGCAATCTTCTCGAAGAGCTGTTGCTTCACATCGAGGCGCTCGACGACGACTTCGATGACCCAGTCCGCTTCTTTCAAACGCTCTAAATCATCTTCTAAGTTCCCGACTTCGATGAAGTTGAGATGGTCGGCTGTCGCAAGTGGTGCCGGATTTTGTTTCAATAGCTTCTGACGGTTTTCTGAGGCGATGCGATTTCGTACTTCTGGTGACTCGAGCGTCAACCCTTTCGCTTCCTCTTTTGCTGTCAATTCACGTGGTACGATGTCGAGCATGAGCGAACGAATCCCCGCGTTCGCCAAGTGAGCCGCAATCCCCGCCCCCATTACTCCTGAACCGATGACGACCGCAAAACGAATTGAGTTCGTCAAACGGAGGTCGGTTGATTGTTCGATGTGACTCGTCATAGTGTTCCCCCCTAAAATGAGAATGAATAGTGATTCATTTCACGCGTAAAAAAAATCGCAATCACCATCGTGTTTACTCTTCTATCATAAATGAATGAACATTCATTCGCAAGCGTTCATTTTTCAATTTCATTCCATTTTTCGATTAAACGATTAGTTTTCAACAAGTGTGGTATAGACAACAAGAGTGAAATTTAGAAAGGGGAATGTACACATGCATGATAATCGTTTAAATACTGTCGGTAGCCGAAAAGACTTTGAGTCGTTCAAAAAGAAAGCTCAAGAACAGGCACACCAACCGGGAATCGATTCGAAGATGGAACCCTTCCCCATCTATGAACGGGAAGACTATAAAGGGAGTGACAAGTTAAAAGACAAGGTCGCGATCATCACCGGTGGGGATTCAGGGATTGGAAAGTCGGTTGCCATCTTCTTCGCCCACGAAGGTGCGAACTCCGTCATCGTCTATAAGGACCAAAACGAACTCGAGGACGCGGAAGCGACGAAAGAACGGATTGAGGACTTAGGTCAAGCCTGTCTATTACTTCAAGGCGACCTCGGAGAATCTTCTTTCTGTCAACGAGTCGTCGAAGAGACGCTCGAGACGTTCGGCCGGATCGACATCCTCGTCAATAACGCAGCCGAGCAGCATCCGCAGGAATCACTTCTCGACATCTCGGACGAACAACTCGAGAAGACGTTCCGCACGAATATCTTCAGCATGTTCTACTTAACGAAAGCCGCGCTTCCTTATTTAAAAGAAGGGGCGAGCATCATCAATACGACTTCGATTACGGCCTATGAAGGAAACGACCAATTGATTGACTATTCATCAACGAAAGGCGCCATCACCGCGTTTACCCGCTCGCTCGCCAAAAACTTGGCGGATAAAAAAATTCGCGTCAACGGAGTCGCACCGGGTCCGATTTGGACACCGCTCATCCCGTCGACGTTCCCTGCGGACAAAGTTGATTCGTTCGGCGATTCGGCAGAGATGAAACGACCTGGGCAACCGGCCGAACTCGCACCGGCCTATGTCTATCTTGCAAGCGATGACTCGACGTATGTCAGTGGCCAAGTCATCCACGTCAATGGTGGTACAGTGATTAATGGATAATAGGTTAGACTCAGCGATTGCTGGGTCTTTTTTTGTTAATTCCTTTTGTTTCCCTTCTCCATCTTTTCTATGTTTCAATAAGGAAAAGATTACCACTTTCTATAGAATGGAGGAAACGTATTGACCACTCACTATCACTTAACGGAGCACGATTTTTTCGCTCTTCAAAAAAGTTCCTTTCACCAATTACCATTTCATAAAAAAAGACGAATTGCCTTTACAGTGGTATTAGAAATACTCGCCATTTTTTATGGGATTTTATTATTGGCTAATGTATTTCCTCAGAGGATAAACAAATTAATCCGAGCTGAATGAAGTTCTCGAACGCCGAAGCCTTCAATACTTAGTCGGAGGACACACCTACAGACAACTCCTCATCAAAAAAAGGCACATAACAGCTGATATGCTCCCCAATAGGTAGACAGATGAAATAACAAATCTGTTTATTCTTATCGGGGAGTGTTTTTTATGGCGAG
>NZ_JAQPZO010000013.1:0-63597 GCF_037619445.1 Exiguobacterium sp. USCH10
TTTAGGCCCGTTGGTCAAGCGGTTAAGACACCGCCCTTTCACGGCGGTAACACGGGTTCGAATCCCGTACGGGTCACCATATGGAGGATTAGCTCAGCTGGGAGAGCACCTGCCTTACAAGCAGGGGGTCGGCGGTTCGATCCCGTCATCCTCCACCATTTTTATGTATTACATCAAACCTATATATATGCCGGTGTAGCTCAGTTGGTAGAGCATCTGACTTGTAATCAGAGGGTCGAGGGTTCGAATCCTTTCGCCGGCACTCCTCGGGGGGGTAGCGAAGTGGCTAAACGCGGCGGACTGTAAATCCGCTCCTTCGGGTTCGGCGGTTCGAATCCGCCCCCCCCCACCAGGTTTGAGCCATTAGCTCAGTTGGTAGAGCATCTGACTTTTAATCAGAGGGTCGCAGGTTCGAGCCCTGCATGGCTCACCATTTTTTGCGGAAGTAGTTCAGTGGTAGAATACGACCTTGCCAAGGTCGGGGTCGCGGGTTCGAATCCCGTCTTCCGCTCCATATTCTTATCCCTGTTTCGGGGCCTTAGCTCAGCTGGGAGAGCGCCTGCCTTGCACGCAGGAGGTCAGCGGTTCGATCCCGCTAGGCTCCACCATATGTTTGTTTCTTAAGTTAGTGATGACTTAAGTTTTTTTTTGCCTAAAACCATGAACCATTCAAATGAGAGTACAGAGAAAGGCAGCCTGCCACCATTCAGGTTGTCTTTTTGTATGTTTATTCATTGTATTGTCGAGTTGAACCAAACGAATGATAGCGTTTACAATTTAGTTATCAAGCGTTCAAAGGGGGAATGGCAATGCAATGGTCATATATTCATGTACCGCTGCGATACGGTCAAGGGAAACTCGGGGTTGACCAAGGACCAGCAAAATTAAACGAATTAGGGATGGAGGCACTCCTGCCATCGGAAACGGTCAAACATACGATTCGCGTGTTACCGGAATCTGAAATTCGTGAAAATGAGGAACACTTGAAGCGAGTCGATGGTGTCCTACACACAGTCACTGAATTGGCGGAAGTTGTGCATCGTGAGATTACAGCGAATCGATTCCCATTGATCGTTGGGGGCGATCATAGTATGGCAATCGGTACACTCGCTGGGTTGGCTCAAACAGGACCATACGGTGTCATCTGGGTAGACGCTCATGCTGACTTGAATACTGGAGAAACGTCACCATCCGGTAACATTCATGGAATGCCACTTGCGGCTGCAATGGGCATGGGTGACGTTCGTTTGACAGAGGTGGGCGGACGTGAGCCGAAGTTATCACCGGAGCATTTAGTATACATCGCACTTCGTGATATCGATGAAGGGGAAATGAACGAGATTAATCGACTTGGCATCAAAGTTATTACTGTAGAAGAAGTGCGAACGCGTGGTGTCGATGTCATCATGCAA
Source organism: Exiguobacterium sp. USCH10 (assembly GCF_037619445.1). Taxonomy (GTDB): domain Bacteria; phylum Bacillota; class Bacilli; order Exiguobacteriales; family Exiguobacteriaceae; genus Exiguobacterium; species Exiguobacterium aestuarii_A. The sequence goes on from NZ_JAQPZO010000013.1 coordinate 1,413, forward strand.
GAAGCATTGAATTATCTACGTGAACGCGTCAATCGTTTCTATATCAGCTTTGATATGGATAGTTTAGATGCATCACTAGTACCTGGCACTGGGACACCAGTTGATGGCGGTCTGACAGAAGTCGAGGCCAAAGCGATTTTAACAGAAGCTATGAAAGCAGATGATTTAATTGCTGTCGAACTCGTTGAATTGAATCCAGTGTTAGACCGAGAAGATATGACGGCAAATTTAGCGTATCGTCTGTGTGAAACGATCATAAAATCAAAAGAAAACCTGTTATTGGAAGGCGAGACAGTCTGATTTCCTTACAGTTTCCAAACCCGTTTGCTACAATGGGGGTGGAAACTTTTTTTATTTTAAATGAAACCATTTGAATCATGAGACGTATATAGAAATGACCGCATGTGTAGCGGAGAGGGGAAGTGGATTGATGGAACGGCTGACCACCCGTTTGGTAGATGAATTGAGGGCGGGGAATCACGATTCGTTTGCCGAACTGGTAGAACTATACAAGGATGGCGTCTTTGCAATCGCCTATAAAATTTTGTATGATCGTGGCGAAGCGGAAGACGCTGCCCAGGAAGCGTTCATTCGTGCGTATACACGAATCGATACGTATGACGCACAATATAAGTTCAAAACATGGCTCTATCGAATCACAACGAACGTTGCCATCGATCGATTGAGGAAACGGAAGCCAGAGTATTCGATGGATGCCGAAATTGCAGGTACAGACGGTTTGACCTATCAAGACCACTTAGCTGATGAAGCGCCCCAACCCGATGCCCAAGTGGTTCATCGCGAAATTCGAAGTGAGATGCATGAAGCGATCAAGCAACTCCCCGACAAATATCGTATTCCCTTACTACTAAAGTACGTGGATGATTTGTCATTAAAAGAAATCAGCGTGATGATCGACATGCCGGTCGCAACGGTTAAAACAAGGATCTTCCGGGGAAGAGAAATGTTAAAAACAATCTTTCAAAATAGGGAGGGGTTCAATTGACTCCTGAAGAAAAAGTACAACAATATTTGGAAGATGGCGTTTTGCCCGAAGAATCTGACGAATTGCGTCAATTGTTAGAAGACGATGAATTATACGAGTCGTATCTACAATATGAACGAATCGACGCAGAACTGAAAGCATTGCCTCGTCCAAAGTTATCAGCCGATTTTACTGCACGTGTGATGGCCGCTTTGCCTGAAGCACCTGTACAAAAAGCACCCGATACGGTCGTTCCGTTATCAAAACCAATCCGAAAAGAACGAAAACCGCACTCGAAACAAATCGCTTGGCTACAACGACACCCGGCTTTAATCGCGGCGGTCCTGTTCTTCAGTCTAATGTCTAGCGCGACACTTGGACTCTGGAACAGTGCATCTGAGACGATGACCTATACAAAAGTACCAGGGGTTGTCGTGTCAGAGAACGAAGTCATTGTGCCAGCCGGTGTAACGGTCGAGAAGGATATCACCGTTCAAGGTGGCGATTTACGAATCGAAGGAACGGTCAAAGGTGACGCGACCGCTGTGAATGGTCGTGCGTATTTAGCCAGTGCCGGTCAAGTGACAGGTGAGCTTGAACAGATTGACCAAATGTTCGAGTGGATTTGGTACTCGATGAAACAACTATTCTAAAGACGCATCTAGCGTCTTTTTTTCGTTTCAATCTGGTTTCGTTTTGAAGTGACGCAATGCGTCTAGACAGAATTGATGATATAATGAAACTTGCACGATTTAGCTAGGTAGTGAAGGAGGGGAGCATTTGCCGCTACTTGAACAAGTATCATTTTTCTCATTTTTAAATCTTTCAGAAAACGTACATTGGTACGATTATTTGAATGATGTTTTAGATATCGTCGTCGTCACGTACGTGATTTATAAGTTAATGATGATTGTACGTGGGACAAAAGCAGTTCAGTTAATCAAAGGGATCTCAATCATCCTGGTCAGTTGGTTCTTGAGCGGTTTCTTCGGATTGAAGACGCTCCAGTTCTTGCTAAATCAGGTGATTACGTATGGTCTTCTTGGGATTATCATCATTTTTCAACCTGAGTTGAGACGTGGTCTTGAACATCTCGGACGAACGAGCAATTTATTCGGACGTACGGGAACGAGTGACGAAGAGCAACAACGACAAATGATTGAAGCCATCGTCAGTTCTGCGCAGTATATGTCCAAACGGCGAATCGGTGCATTGATTGCCATCGAACGCGATACGGGACTCAATGAATATGTCGAGACAGGCATTCGGATGGACTCACATATTACGTCACAGTTGATTATTAACTTATTCATTCCAAACACGCCGCTTCATGATGGAGCGATGATTATTCAGGACGGGAAGATTGCAGCGGCAGCTTGTTATTTACCGCTCTCTGAAAGTCCACACATCGATAAAGCGCTCGGGACGCGTCACCGTGCAGCTATCGGCGTCAGTGAAGTGACAGACAGTGTCACCCTTACCGTCTCAGAAGAAACGGGAGCGGTCTCCCTTGCGATTGCAGGACGTCTGTATCGCGAATTGGATGAAGAGGCGCTACGCAACAAATTAATTCAAGAACTCGTCATCGAAGAAAAAGAGGCGACCCTCTCGTTCTTCGGTAAAAAAGGAGGGGATAAGTAAGTGATTGATCAGTGGTTACAACATAAATGGTTTCTCCGCTTCATCGCACTTGCTTTAGCCGTCCTTTTATACTTAATGGTCGCTGAGACCAGTTCTTCAAATAATGCGTCGAGTGCGCTGCCGATCGTCGGACAGAGTTCCATGACGCTCGATGTGCCGGTCGAAGTGTTTTTTGATGAGGTGCAGTATGTCGCATATAATGTACCGGAAGAGATGGGCGTTGAGCTTCAAGGTCCTTCTAGTAGTTTAACGATGACCAAATTGGTGAAAGATTATCAGGTATTCGTCGACTTGACGAACCTCGGGACGGGCTTTCACCGTGTTCCGGTCGAGGCACGAGGATTCGGTGGCGACGTCAACGTCAAGTTAGACCGAGAGACTGTCGAAATCTATATTGATCGGAAGCAAACAATTGAAGTGCCGGTATCTGTCAACTTATTAAACAAAGATCAGTTACCGGACGGGAAAGTAGCGGGTGATGTCGAAATCGAACCGTCTACTGTGAAAGTCACGGGAGGCGCGAGTCGGATTCAAAACGTCAAAGAGATCACATTGAATGTAGATGTTGCGAATGAAAGTCAGACGTTTACACGAGAAATCCCCCCGACTATTTTAGATGCGAATGGGAACCCATTAAACGTGTCGGTCGACCCGAATATCATCAATGTCACCGTACCGATCTATGATGAAAGTGCGATGATTCCAATCGAGGTCGTTACGAGTGGAGATGTGGCGGATGACTTCCGACTAGTCGATACGTTGTTAGCTGAGACGGAAGTCCGTGTCTTTGCTCCAAAAGAAGTGCTCGATGCACTCGAAACAATCGAAACGGAACCGATTGAGCTGGATGACTTAACGAAGTCTGAAAAGTTGAACGCTACCCTCCGCCTTCCAGAAGGTGCGACATCTCTCGGTAAAAAAGAAGTCGAAGTCCAGGTTTTGATTCGTCCGAACGACGAGTCGAAGGATGACACGGGTGAATTGACGGAACGGATTCGATTGACGGTTCCGGTCAATGTTCGTGGGTATGACCGAACGAATTATACGGTTCAAACGCAAGAAGTCGTCAGTGTGACATTGTCGGGAAAACGATCCCTTCTAGAGAACATCTCCTCGAACAGTGTCAATGTAACCTTAGATTTAACAGGTTTACCGAGTGGGACACACGCGGTAGATGTAGATTATGAAGTACCAAAAGGCGTGACTGTCATTTCGCCAAAAACAATCGATGTTCAATTGACAAGCGTCGATGAAGAAACAGAAACATCTTCTATTCAATAAAGATGTTCAATCATACAAAAGTGAGGATTTAATCTTATGGGTAAATATTTTGGAACAGATGGAGTTCGCGGTGTTGCGAACTCAGAGTTGACTGCGGAATTAGCATATCGTTTAGGTCGTGCGGGTGGCTACGTGCTCTCGAAACATTTGCCAGAAGGCGAACAGCCAAAAGTCTTGATTGGTCGTGACACACGAATCTCAGGACATATGTTAGAGGGTGCATTGATTGCGGGTCTTCTTTCAATCGGTGCAGAAGTCATGCGTCTCGGTGTCATCTCGACACCTGGGGTCGCTTACTTGACGAAGTCATTAGATGCGACAGCGGGAGTCATGATCTCGGCATCGCATAACCCCGTGGCAGACAACGGCATCAAATTCTTCGGTAGCGATGGTTTCAAATTAGATGACGCAACCGAGCAAGAAATCGAAGACATTTTGGACGCTGCAGAAGATACACTCCCACGTCCGACTGGAAAAGACCTCGGTTTCGTTTCAGATTATTATGAAGGTGCACAAAAGTATCTTCAAATGTTGAAACAGACTGTAGAAGAGGACTTTGATGGCCTTCACATCGCGCTTGATTGCGCACATGGTGCAACGAGTGGTCTTGCAGCTCGTCTCTTCGCGGACCTTGAGGCGAACGTGTCGACAATCGGAAACTCGCCAAACGGGTTGAACATCAACGAAGGTGTCGGCTCGACACACCCTGAGCACTTGGCTGAGTTCGTTCGTGAAAAAGGAGCGGATATGGGTCTTGCCTTTGATGGTGATGGAGATCGTTTGATTGCGATTGATGAGAACGGTGATATCGTGGATGGTGACAAAATCATGTACATCTGCGGTAAATACTTGAGTGAAAAAGGTCGTTTGAAAGACAATACGATTGTCGCGACGGTCATGAGTAACCTTGGCTTCCATAAAGCTGTGGAAGAAGCGGGTATGACGGCGCTTCAAACAGCAGTTGGTGACCGTTATGTTGTGGAAGAAATGAAGAAACATCAATACACACTCGGTGGTGAACAGTCGGGTCACTTGATTTTCCTCGATCACTCGACAACGGGTGACGGGATGTTATCAGGCGTCCAATTGGCGGAAATCGTCAAGTCGACAGGCCGTAAACTTTCTGAGTTGGCAGCTGAGATGCCGGTTTATCCGCAAAAGCTCGTCAACATTCGTGTGACGAATAAAAATGATGCGATGAACGGAGAACGTGTCCTTGCGACGATTCAAGAAGCAGAAGCGGAAATGGCTGGGAACGGTCGTATTCTCGTCCGTGCTTCTGGAACAGAGCCACTCGTCCGTGTCATGGCAGAAGCCCCGACAGTGGAAGAGTGCGACCGCTACGTTGAAAAAATCGCGCAAGTCGTGCGTGAAGATTACGGCGTAGAAGGATAATTTTTCAGAAACCGGGAATAACACAAGGGAATCCAACGTTGGATTCCCTTTTTGTTTCCGTTTTGTCATCGAGAAAACAATGGTTCTTCTTGACGAATGGGGGTGTGATTTGTACTATTAAGAGCGTGACCTTGGAAACGGAAGGACACAAGAGTACGAACAAGCGCCAGAACTCTGCGGAGTTGACGAGGTTAGAGGTTATCGAGATTTCGGCGGATGCCTCTTCGTCGCCTGTCACGACGAAAAGCACGCTTTTAAAACGCCCGGGTGACCGGACGGACAAAGAAGTGTGTGCTGACAGCTCTTAGAAAAAGCCCGTTTCCTTTTTCGAGAAATCGAAGAATAGAGGAGATTTGTTTATGTGTGGAATTGTAGGAATGATTGGGAATACCGGAGCGAAGGAAGTCCTTCTCAAAGGTCTTGAAAAACTCGAGTACCGTGGTTATGACTCGGCAGGTCTTGCGTTGATGCATGAAAATGTCAACGTTCACAAAGAAGTCGGTCGCATCGCTGCGCTACGCGAAATCATCCCAGCAGAAGTAGACGGCACGATTGGAATCGGCCACACACGTTGGGCGACACACGGGGTACCGAGCGTACCGAACGCCCACCCGCACCAAAGTACGACAGGACGCTTCACGCTCGTCCATAACGGCGTGATCGAGAACGACGAAATCATCAAGAAGACGCTTGACGTCCCGTTCCTTTCAGAGACGGACACGGAAGTCATCGTCCAGCTCATGGAGAAACACTTTGTCGAGCTCGGCGACGTCGAGGCGGCGTTCCGCAAGACGCTCTCGGACCTCCACGGATCATACGCAATCGCGATGATCGACTCAGAGGACAAAGAGCGCCTCTATATCGGGAAGAACAAGTCACCGCTCCTCGTCGGACTCGGTGACGGCACGTTCAACGTCGTCGCATCGGACGCGATGGCGATGCTCCAGGTGACGGACCAGTACCTCGAGCTCCACGACGGCGAGATCGTCATCCTCACGCGTGAATCGGCGACGATCAAGACGCTCGACGGCGAAGTGCTCGAACGTGCACCGTACACGGCCGAAATCGATGCGTCAGACATCGAGAAGGGCACGTACGCGCACTACATGTTGAAGGAGATGGACGAGCAGCCGGCCGTCATCCGCAACATCATCCAGCATTACCAGAACGAGAACGGTGACATCGAACTCACGGACGGCGTGCGCGAGCTCGTCTCGGAAGCGGACCGCGTCTATATCGTCGCGTGTGGTACAAGTTACCACGCCGGTCTTGTTGGGAAACAATTGATCGAACGCGTCGCAGGTGTACCGACTGAAGTACACGTCGCGTCAGAGTTCGGTTACAACATGCCACTTTTGACAGAGAAGCCACTCTTCCTCTTCATTTCACAATCAGGTGAGACAGCGGACAGCCGTGCCGTCCTCGTCGAAGTGAAAAAGCTTGGCCATAAAGCGCTCACGTTGACAAACGTAGCAGGATCGACACTCTCGCGTGAAGCGAACGAGACGATGCTCCTCCACGCAGGACCTGAGATCGCCGTCGCCTCGACGAAAGCGTACACGGCACAGATCGCCGTCCTCGCGATTCTCGCATACGACATCGCTCGTGCGAACGGGAAGAAACTTCCGTTTGATTTGATGCAAGAGCTCGCACTCGTTGCAACAACGATGGACTCGATTATGGCACAAAAAGAAATCTTTGAAGAGCTTGCTGATAAGTTCTTGAAAGAATCACGTAACGCATTCTTCCTCGGACGTGGATTGGATTCATATGTAGGTCTTGAAGGCGCATTGAAGCTCAAAGAGATCTCATACATCCAAGCAGAAGGATACCCAGGTGGGGAACTCAAACACGGACCGATCGCGTTGATTGAAGACGGGACACCAGTCATCACACTTGTGTCTCAACCGAACACACACCTCAACATTCGTGGAAACATCAAAGAAGTTGTGGCGCGTGGTGCAGTAGCTTGTACGATTTCAATGGAAGGCATGGAGCACGAGAACGATGCATTCGTTCTTCCACGTGTTGAACCACTTCTCACGCCACTCGTGACGGTTCTTCCACTTCAACTCATCTCGTACTATGCGGCACTTGCCCGCGACTGTGATGTCGACAAGCCACGTAACTTGGCGAAGTCTGTAACAGTTGAATAATCATCCATGGCCAGAATCTTTCGGGATTTTGGCCTTTTTTGTTGCAATGTGATAACAAATCATCGCAATGCTCTCAAAAATGTCTGTTTCCCCGAAAGAGCGGGTAAAATCAACATGAGCATGAATAAAGGAGAGATTCGATGAAACAGAAAAAATGGATGACAGGATTAGGTGTCATGATCCTCGCTACATCATTGGCTGCATGTGGGGATACGGCAGACGATACATCGATGGAAATGTCAGAAGAACAAAGCATGGACCATTCGGCAATGGACCACTCGGGGACTGGAGAGATACCAGACGGACTGATGGAAGCGAATGATCCGACATATCCGGTCGGGTCGACAGCGATGATGACAGCGGATCATATGCCAGGGATGGAAGGTGTCGAAGCCACGATTGTCGGTGCGTATGATACGACTGTATACGCAGTCAGTTATACACCGACGACAGGCGGTGATCCGGTAGAGAATCACAAATGGGTGATCCATGAGGAGCTCGAGAATCCGGGCGACGCGCCATTAGCAGAAGATGAACAAGTCGTTTTGGCCGCTGATCACATGGAGGGCATGGATGGCGCAGAAGCGACAATTGATATGGCTGAAGAGACGACGGTTTATATGGTGGATTACACGACGGAAGATGGAGAAGAGGTCACAAATCATAAATGGGTGACCGAAAGTGAATTAGAAGCAATGAAATGAATGAAGTAGACCTCGAGTACATCTCGCGGTCTATTTTTTTCGATAAATATTTATTGATAAACGATAAATAAGGGCGTATGATAAAGAAAATAAAATGAGTGAGGTGTATGACAGGTGAAACGAGAAACCGTCTTTTTAAAACTATCGGTGATTGTCTTAGCCCTTCCGATTCTTGCAGCCTGTATCTTTTTACTTCCGTTTCTTTGGCGAGACGCAACCGAGAGCGGAGGGTGGATTGCGAATTCGATGCGTCCGATTGTCGTCGGGATGTATGTGGCGGCAGTTCCTTATTTCATGGCTCTGTTCAAAACGTTTACCTTGCTAGGATTGATTGATCGGAATGAGGCGTTCTCCTATGGAGCGGTGAAAGTACTTAGAGTGATCAAGTATTGTGCATTGACCATCACGGTCATCTATACGGCGTTGCTTCCGTTCTTCTATTGGTTCGCTGAACGTGATGATTCCCCAGGTTTCTTAGTCATCGGGTTCGTCTTCGTGTTCGCCGCATTTGTCATTGCCGTCTTTGCTGAGTTGTTACAGAAATTATTAAAGCGAGCCATTGATATGAAACAAGAAATCGATTTGACGGTCTGAGGTGAGAACATGGCGATGATTGTGAATCTAGATGTGATGTTAGCGAAGCGGAAAATGAGTGTGACAGAACTATCGGAGCGGGTCGGGATCACCATGGCAAACTTGTCGATTTTAAAGAATGGAAAAGCGAAAGCGATTCGTTTTTCGACGCTCGAAGCGATTTGTGAAGCGCTCGACTGTCAACCGGGGGACATACTAGAATATCGAGCGGACGAACGAGCAGAGTGAATCTCTGCTTTTTTTGTGTGAACATGAAACGTATTTGAACGATATAGCGTATATAAGATAAATCATTCAGGGGGAGACTAGAAAATGGTTCAAACATGGACAGAACGGACACATGAAGCAATCAATGGGAAACGAGGTCTACTATTAGCCTGGTCGTTTCTTTGTGCAATTATATTAGAGTTTATTGCAATATTCGACCCGACACTTTACGGGGCGAAAGCCGGTTCGTTACAGGCGATTGTATTCCTTGTAAGTACGATGGTTGTATCCTTTATGCTATATCCAATCATCATCGGGTATCACTGGGTCATTCTTTCCATCATTCGCGGACAAGACGCGGAGTTTCGTGATGTGTTTCGACCGATGAAAGAACGATTTGGTAAGCATGTGACGGCTGTCATCCTACTAGCCATCTTCCAGACGCTTTGGACACTATTATTCATTGTTCCGGGAATCATGAAGTTCTTTTCCTACGCGTTCACGTACTTTATTTTGCGAGATGAGCCAGAGCTATCAGTCAGAGAAGCAATCACGAAGTCACGCACGTTGATGCATGGTCAGAAGTGGGACGCATTTAAACTGATTTTGCCGTTCATCCCGATTTATTTGATTGGCTTCACGTTATTTATGGTTGTGAATTCGGTTTTACTTGCCGCATTATCATTATCGATTGCGACAATCCTCATTCGTCCATTCGTCGTTGCGCGTTTCGCTGTCATGTATGAAGACTCGCGTCGGGCGTACGACGAACAATGGAACAAACCAGCCTGAAGCATATTAGATAGAGGTTGAAAGGAATGAGCATGCTACAATCTTCATGAAGGAAAGGGGAAATGCTGAATGAAGATTGGAATCATTGGGGCTGGTCTGAGCGGAATCATCGCAGCGCGTGAACTCGCACGTCGAGGTTATACGGTTGAATTGATTGAAAAGAGTCAAAGCGTCGGGGGACGTTTGGCGACTCGTCGAATCGGTGACGGACAAGCGGATCACGGGGCCGTCTATTTCACCGTACGTGGGGAAGAGCTCAAACGCGAGGTACAGTCGTGGATGAGTGCGAACTGGGTGCGTGTCTGGTATGCGGATCCTTATCCGCGATACGTGGGAACGGATGGTATGAATGGACTCGCCAAGCACCTTGCTGAGGGATTGACGGTACACTTGAATGAACATGTGGAGCACGTTCACATAGAAGAGGATGGTACCATCAGCGTGAGGACAGATGTGACGAGACGTTCATACGACCGAATCGTGATGACGGCACCACTTCCGCAATCGTTCGAATTACTCGGGAGTTTGGTTGATCAGGTCAAACCTTCCTTGCGACGTCTCGTGTATGCGCCGACGTTCGTTGGTCTCTTCGAATGTACGGGTGATGTACAGATTGGGGAAGATGGGATTCTCGATCATGACCTAACACCTGGATTGTTGAAGGTGATCAATAATCAGCAAAAAGGAATCACTGCGACCTCGCTCATCAGCGTATATATGGAAGAAGCGTGGAGTGAGGAATGGTATGAGCGACCGGAAGAGGAGACACTTACAGAGGTCGAGCGGTTACTCAGGGAGGAAATTGGCGATATCGACATCGTGTCACGGCAATTGAAACGGTGGCGCTATGCGCAAGCGACAGAGGTGTGGCATGAACCGTTTTATCAGGTAAGCCATCATCCCATTTATTTAGCTGGCGATATCTTTCTTGAAGCGGATGATCCATCTGGACGAACTCGATTTGAGAGTGCCTATCTGTCTGGGATACGTGTCGCCGAGGCAATCGTTTAAACCTTCTACGGGAGGTTTTTTCGTTTTGATGACGAATAGACAGACAAACGAACTGGAGAGGGGCACTCATATGGGGATGATTGGATCTTATTTGCGAGTAACAGATGATGAGTTGGCGCGGCTACTTGATGAACCTGATTATTTCGAGGAATTGTACACATACGAGGAAAGGCAGTCGGATATCGATAAAGCGTGGCACGGACTGTACTTTTTGCTGACCGGAGAAGCGGACTTGGACGACATTGATCGTCACTCCCTCGGGAGAACGATTTTCGGCGGAATAGTAATCGAAGAGGAAACAGGAACGACCTATTTGACGTCATCAGAAGTGAAAGACTTAGCGACACGACTTCACTATATCGAACGAGATGCCCTTGAATCACGTTATGACACAACGAGGATGAATGCGCATGAACTTTACCCATTCGAGAGAGGGTGGGGAAGTGAGGAGAAGCAATACTTGCTCGAACAATTCGAGGAATTGAAAGCGATTTTTTCATCCGCGTCAAAAAAGCAAGAAGGGTTGATCACATGGATTGGATAAAATACGACTGATATGTTGCGCCGATAGGATTCTCCTTATCGGTCTTTTTATTTGACGTTATTTAGTTTAGGGCATAAACTATAACCATCTAGTTTAGGGGGTAAACTAAAAATGAAAGCATTGATGCGCGAAGCCGTGCAGTTATTTGAAGAAGTGATGTTCCATGGGACGGAACATGTCATCGAAGCGATGGAAGGGGATGTCTGGCGTGAGTATTCGCGTGAACAACTCCAGCTCTTAAAGTTGCTCGATCAATTTGGACCGACCCCTGCTGGGCAATTGGCACAAAAGCAAGGTGTCCATAAAAGTGCGGTCTCGAATAGACTCAAAAAACTGGTCGAAAAAGAACTTGTCACGAGTCGACGTGGACAAGATCAGCGCGAACGATTGATTGAATTGACATCAGAAGGAAAGCGGCTCGTCGAGGAAGTGGACGGTGCCGTCTATCGATATGTAGAATCCCTCATCGATGGAGAAGTAGACGAAATTGAAATTGAGCAATTTGTTCGGACGTTCCGGAAAATAAAACAATTGCTCCGAATCGGGGAGGAATAATACATGCATAAAATCATTCAATGGCGTTGGGGAATCCTCATCTCCCTCATCGTATTGACGGCGGCACTATTTGTCGTAGCGCCGAACTTAACAAAGCAAGCAGAAGAAGCAGGTAGTTTTCAGCTAGCGGACGATATGGACTCTCAGCGTGCACAAGCGATTTTAGATGAGGCCGGGAAGAGTGATAAAACCATCTCGCTCGTCTACGAGTTCGAGTCGATTGGCGAAACCGAGCGAACGGATGTCGCTCGTGTCATCGAAGAGCTTAGACAGAATGAAACGGTCGTGACGGATGTTCTCGATCCGTTTGAAAGTGAGGAGACAGAGGCACAGCTCGTCTCAGAAGACGGACGCATCGTCCTCGTCCCGATCACGGTCGAAGGTACGACAGAAGAAATCAATGCGTTTGCTGATGATGTCCGTGAAAACATGCTCCCGCAAGAGGAAACAGTATATATCACGGGGGAAGAAATCATTAACAATGATGTGAACTTGAGTGCCCAAGAAGGATTGAAAAAGACGGAAATCATCACGGTCGTATTGATCTTTGGATTGTTGCTCCTCGTGTTCCGTTCTATCGTGACACCGTTCATTCCACTCATCGCGGTCGGCTTCACGTATTTATTGAGCCAATCGTTTGTCGCGTTCTTTGTGGATTGGTTCGGATTCCCGGTATCGAACTACACACAAATATTCCTCGTGGCCATCTTGTTCGGGATCGGGACAGACTATTGTATCCTACTTCTTAGCCGTTACAAAGAGGAGCTGAGTGCGGGACATGCGATTGAAGAAGCAATCGTCAACACATACAAGACGGCAGGGCGGACGGTCTTGATCAGTGGGCTCGCGGTCTTCGTCGGTTTCGCGGCCATCGGATTTGCAGATTTTCCAATCTTTAAATCAGCCGTCGCCGTCGCCGTCGGGATTGCGGTGTTGCTGTTGATTCTCTTCACGGTCGTCCCATTCTTTATGGCGACGCTCAAGCAACGACTGTTCTGGCCATCGAAGAAAGCAGGCGAGCATCATGATAGCAAGCTCTGGGCTGGATTGAGTCGATTGTCGGTCAATCGCCCGTTCGTATCGATTTTGGTCGTTGGATTGATCACGGTGCCAGTCCTGTTCACGTATGACGATGCCCGTTCGTTCAATACGGTCGATGAGATTGGAGACGGGTACGATTCGGTTCGTGGATTGAATTTGATTTCAGAAGGGTTCGGTCAAGGGGAATCTCTTCCGGTACAAATCATTTTGAAACAAGATCAAGCCATCACGGAATCGGAAGTTCCATACATTGAAATGTTCGCAAGTGAGCTCGAAAAAGTCGATGGAGTGAACGGTGTGCGTGCGCTCACACGCCCGACTGGTGAAGTCATCGACGATTTCTATGTCGACACGCAACTCGGTGAACTCAGTGAAGGTTTGTCTGAAGCACAGACGGGTCTCGGTGATGTCCAGGCTGGATTAGATGAAATTGAGCAGGGTCTGAACGCGGTCGTCGGACAATTGCCAAGCGGTTCAACCAATGCCGGGGCACCGCTTGCAGAAGCAGCAGCTGGGCTGAATCAGTTGAATGGTCAACTTGGCCTCATTGGGCAAGGATTGACAGCGACTCAAAATATTCCTGCTGCAGTCGGACAACTCGGTCAAGTGTCGGCAGGGCTCACACAAATCGAATCGGGCATCAGTGAAGCTGCCTCCGCATTGAATGCGCAAGGATCTCAGGTTGGTGAACTTAGTACCGGACTATCGCAACTCGCGACAGGTGTCGGCGAAGCGAACGAAGGATTAGGACAAATCGAGTCGGGCCTCGGTGAAGCGGTTTCGTTCTTGCAACAGTTGAGTGAAGCAGATTCGCTCCGTGAGACAGGCGTCTATCTTCCTGAAGGGACGCTCACATCAGATGAGTTTTCACCTGCTGTCGAACGCTACGTCTTTGACGAAGAGACGGCGACTCAGCTCGAGGTGGTACTAGAGATAGATCCATACTCACCAGAAGCGATTGATGTCGTCGAGACGATTAAAGAGACGATGAATCGCTCTGTGACGGGGACACCATATGCAGATGCGACCATCGGATACGCAGGTATCTCAAGCATCAACAGCGATTTGAATGAAACGTCAACGAACGACTTCAATCGGACGGTAGCCATCATGCTCGTGACGTTGTTCATCGTCTTGACGGCATTGTTCCGCTCGATGATCATGCCGCTCTATATGATTGCTTCGCTTCTCTTGACGTACTATACGTCAGCAGCGATCACAGAGCTGATCTTTGTGGAAGGTCTTGGCTATGACGGAATCAGCTGGGCCGTTCCGTTCTTTGGATTCGTCATGTTGATTGCACTCGGAATTGACTATTCCATCTTCCTACTGGATCGATTCCGGGAAGAGACGATCAGTGGGAAGACGGTCCGTGATGCGCTCGTCTATTCGATGACGAAGATGGGTACCGTCATTATGACCGCTGCAGTGATCCTCGCCGGGACGTTCGGCGCCATGATTCCGTCAGGTGTGCTCAGTCTCGTTCAGATTGCGACCATCGTCATTACTGGTCTTTTGCTATACGGATTGATTGTATTACCACTCTTGATTCCAGCCATTACGATTTCGTTTGGTGATGGTGTTTGGTGGCCGTTCCGACAAAAGAAAAAGTCATAAACAGAAACGGATGTCTCGTACGATGAGATATCCGTTTTTTGGGATAGATTGCGGTAGATTCGGGAACAGAAAGGCAGGTTCATTATCGAAGGAGGAATATGGTATGGAAATCGTCATTACTGCAATCTTGAAAGCTCATCCTGGTAAAGAAGAGGCGTTACGTGAGGCGCTACACCGTGTGATTCCACCGTCACGAGCGGAAGAGGGATGTCTCGCGTACGTTCTTCACGAGGCGATTGATGCGCCAGGAACGTTTGTCTTCTATGAAAAGTATAAAGACGAAGAAGCGCTCGATCACCACATCCATTCATCGCATTATCAGGCATATCGTGATGAAGCTGGGGAGCTTCTCGCCGTACGTGATGTCTATCGTTTGCATGAAGTCTGAAAGGAGACTTTCTCATGATTACGCAACCTGTGATCCCATGTATTTGGTTTGAGGAGAATGTCGAGGAAATCGCCGAGTGGTATGTCTCCATCTTTCCAGATTCGTTTGTCGACTATACGACGAAATTTTCAAGCTCGCCAGCGGGCGAGACGACGATTGTGACGTTATCGCTCGCTGGGCAGTTCTTTCAGTTACTCGGGGGAGGTACGACGCAAGAACGGAATCCGTCCATTTCCTATATGGTATCCCTCCCGACGACAGAAGAAATCAATGCGCTGTGGGAACGATTATCTGACGGAGCGGAAATCTTGATTCCATTAGATACGTACGACTTCAGCCAGCGTTACGGGTGGTTGAAGGACCGTTACGGAGTTTCTTGGCAAGTCATGCATGATGGGGGGATGGACATTCAGCTCGTGACGCCATGCCTCTTATTTGTCCAGGATGCTTTCGGTCGCGCCGAGGCGGCGATGAACGATTGGATTTCCATTTTCAAAGATTCATATGTATTGGACGGACATACGGTACGGTACACGGAAGAAGACGGGGAGGAACTCGACGGGAAAATCAATTATGCCCGTTTCGTCTTATCCGGCCGAGAATTTGTCGTGATGGACAGTAATGAGAATCATGTGTTTTCATTTAACGAAACACAGTCGCTCATCGCTTTTTGTGAGACACAAGACGAAATCGATACGTACTGGGAGCGGTTATCGGCTGTACCAGAAGCAGAGGAGTGTGGGTGGCTGAAAGATCGCTACGGCGTCTCGTGGCAAATCATTCCGTGGGAAATGGAAGAGATGATGACGGTCGGTTCGCAAGAGCAGATTGAACAAGTCGTACAGGCGTGTCTGCCCATGAAAAAACTCGATATCGCGACGTTGCGTCAAGCCTATTAAACAAACCTCCCGAGACAAATAGCTCGGGAGGTTTTTCATGGACTCATTTGTGAGAGGGCATCCTTCTCGATGATGGTATCCGAGAGACGGAGCTGACTGGCCGCACGGTCAATGTAAGGGGCGCATCGATCAAACGCGACCGGTTCTTCCGTCTCGACGGAATAGCATGTGCCGTTACCAGAACGTTCGGTCAAGTCTGGTTCATAGTAATGGTCTTCATATCGGAAAGCGCCCGTCCGAAAGACGGTCAAATTCGGCGTATCATTCAAGAGAGAGTCGCCAAGCATATATGCCGGAGAGATCCCAAGCACATCAAGAATCGTCGGTGCGATATCGATTTGACCGCCACTCGCCTCCATGACTTCCCCTGTCGTCAATCCAGGTGGTTTGATGAAGAGTGGGACAGCACGGTCGAGTTGAAACGCTTCAACTGTTGAGTCCACTTCTTCGATGGTAGCCATTTCTTCTCCAGGTGCCGTCAGACCGCTATCATGGTCACCATACATGACGAGAAGCGTCTCATCCCACAACCCATCTTGTTTCAATCGTTCGATGAACTGACCGACCGCCGCATCGACGAAATGAACGGTATGGTAATAGTTTTCGAGAAGCGGGTCCTCAATTTTCGACAGGTCCAATCGTTTTTCGTCCTCCGGAATGTCGTACGGCGTATGGCTCGTCAATGCGACTAAAAACGCATAAAACGGTTCGTTCAACTCTTCCATGAATCCGACGGACGTATTCAAGAAGTCTTGATCGTTGAGTGCCATCCCGATGATTCCTTGGTCGGGGTAGTCTTTGTCGCTAAAGAAATGATTGAACCCGATGTTGTCATAAAAATCATCGCGATTCCAAAAGTCTTTACGGAATGAGTGCATGGCTGCCGTATCATAGCCTGCCTCGTTCAATGACTGTGAGAGCGCGCTGAATTGATTTCCCGGGAAACGTGTGTACACCGAACCGGATTTGACAGGATAGAGTGACGTGTTGACGATGAACTCCGCATCGGATGTCCGCCCCTCATGCGTCTGATGATACACGTTCGGGAAATAGAGCATGTCACGTCGCAGTCGGTTCAAATTTGGAGTCAATTCCTGCCCGTTGATTTGTTGATCGATGACGGATGTTTGGAACGATTCGAGTTGTAAGACGATGACGTTTGTATCCGGACTCGGGGCACTTAATTCTTGATAAGAGAGTGCTTGGATTTGAGAACGTTCCTCGTCTGTCAGGACTTCGTTCCATCCCATGGCACGTTCGAGGCCTCGGGCGACATCCATCGCGTGATAGCCCCAAAAACCGAGATGATAGTATTCACGCATATTGGAGATTGGGTCGTCTGCAATCCATTTTTCCCCGCGCTGATAACTGAGGGTGAGCGGAATCGTGAAGAGAAGAAATCCGAGAGTGAAGCCGGCGAGCGCCAATCGTCTTCCGTTCCGCTTCGCTTCACGGACAGGATGCCGTTTGATGTAACGTAAAATTAAACCGTAAATAATGAGGTCGATGAAGAAGAACGCATCAATCGGGCGGATGAGCGTCAAGAAGCCACCCCCGACATCTCCCATCTGTCCGATATCAGACAGTAAGGCGACAGATAATAAGTCTTCAAAATAGCGATAGTACCAGACGTCCGAGACGAGTAGGGTACTATGCAGGAACAGAGAAACGTATAAAATCCATCGGCGAATCGGGTAAGACACGGCAAGTGCCCAGCTCGTCAGGAGCAGAATCGTCGCCAAATTGATGAGGAAAAACGAGAAGTCGAACGCCGTCGCGGTCAACCAGCTAAAAAAGAAGAGCTTTGCCAGGGAGAGTGACAAGTAGCTCCAATAATCGAGATATTTGATCATGAACAACACATCCTTTTCATACCCATTCCCGATGAGGTGAGTGAGGGAAACGTGAAGATGTGTCCAACAAAAAAAGAGGCACAGGGCCTCAGTTAATCAGAAACGTATCACGCAGTTCGATGATGGTTCCTTCCGGTGCTTTCAATTTACTTAAATGACCGTCGACGACGAAATAGATGTTGCCACCGTGCTTCGGCAAGAACGTGACGCCTAGCTGTTCGAGTCGTGCGACTTCCGCTTCGAGATCATCTACATAGAGGGCGAAATGAACGGGACCGGCCGTATGTTTCGAGTAGTCTTGTAACGTTTCATCCGTTTTAGCAGTCTGGAGCTCGATATAAAAATCCCCGAGCTTGAGCCAACTATTGAAGTCACGCGTATGGAAGTTTGGCGATTCTTGGACGAGCTCAAAACCGAGTGCTTCGTAAAATGACTTCGATGCGGCATAATCTGGTGTTTGGATACAGATATGGTGAATTTGTTTCATTAAGACTTTCCTTTCGTTTATAGGTTGTTCACGCGATCGCGATGGAACGGGGAAGTCACATCTTCCGAGATAAGACTGATCGTATGTCCGTCGGGGTCTCGTACGTCAAAGCAAGACATGCCTCCGAAATCGTGAAGCGGTGTCGCAATCAACCCTGCTTGTTCGAACGATTGATACGCGAACTGGATGTCTTCACAAATGACGTTGAAATAGACATGGGCTTGTCCTGACGCATCTTTGAACGTTGTGGGTTGCGGTGACGAGGTTTGGATCAATCCGAGCTGAGTCGAACCGTCTGGTAGACACAAACCGATGCCTCCTTCCCAGCGACCAATTTCTTTGGCATCAAAATAAGTGGTATACCAGTGTAGGGACTGTTCGACATCTGATACGGGAATGAAGATACTTCCGATTCGGAACATATGATAACCTCCCTTTCTATTTCTAGTGTAGCGAATGCATGATCTTGAAGATACGGGGGAAGAAACTTTTTACGGGAGAAAGCGTATGAAAGAGAGAGAAAATCAATGAGGTGAAAGCATGAAAGGAAATGAAATCACGATTCAGCCGATTGATGCATTCAATCGAGAGGCAATCATTACTCTATCAGTGGACGAGAAACAGTCCCAATTCATCGAGACGAATGCCGAGTCGCTTCAAGAGATGGTCGAGGATACGAAATATAATTGGCAGAGCTATGCATTTTATGACGGTGAGCGACCGGTTGGCTTCATGATGGTCGGAGCAGAAAATCAGACAGAACGTTATGTATGGCTCGATCGTTTCATGATGGATCACAATGAGCAGGGGAAAGGTGTTGGGACGAAGTGTCTACGCATCGCAGTGGAATTTATCCAGACACAATACGATGTGGATGATATCATCCTGAGCCTCCATCAAGAGAATGAAGCTGCGAAACGATTTTATGCGAAGAACGGCTTTGTCGACAGCGGTTTGATTGATGAATGGAACGGCGAAGCAATCTGGGTCTATCAGACAAAAACCCGACCGTCATGAGCCGGTCGGATTCTCGGATGGACTTGTTGTCTTTGTAGCATTCATGCCCATCGAAAAGAGGACGATGGCGGCAAATAAAAATAGGGGAACGAACCAGTTGTTTAGAAACGGATCGACAAACGTCGGTTCTTCCGGCCAGCTCCCTGTTGAGATTTGGGCGTTCCAACGGGTGTAGAGTGCGATGCGTTCGAGTGTGTATAAGAGTCCGGATAAAAACAACAATATACCACCCGCTACAAGTTGATTGAAACGTGACATAAAACCCCTCCTCTATAGATGTTGTCTATAGTTTACCATTTCCATCCAATCGAGAGGCTTTTATTTAAGTGTGCTCGGTCGCAACTGTTTGACGCGTGATAAGACGAGCCAACCGAGAAGCGCACCCGTCAAACTAGAGGCAAGGAACGCTGGGACGAAGAAGAAGGCACCGAACGTCGAACCCATCAACAGTTTCGCATACGGGACGGCAATCAACGAGGCGATGACACCAGTTCCGATGATTTCTCCGAGAGCGGCAGCATAGACGCGATTCGTGCGAACGAAGAACATACCAGCAAGAAATGCACCAATCATGCCACCGGGGAACGCGAGAAGTGACCCTGTGCCGGTCATGACGCGAATGAGTCCGGTCACGAATGCGACGAGAACGGCTCCGATTGGGCCGACGGTGACTGCGGCAATCACGTTCACCATATGCTGAATCGGATAAGCGCGGGCGACACCTGTGGGAATCGAGATGAACATTGAGCCAACGACGGCGATGGCGACGAGCATCGCCATCCAAGTGAGTTGTTGAATACGCATGAATAGTCTCCTTTCAAAAATAAAAACGCCACGTTTCCAGACGGAAAAATGGCGTGGACATACAGAGACGTATCCCAAGCCACTTCCCTACGCTGGTATGAGCCAGATCAGGTTCAAAGGGTCCGGCAAATGCCGTCTCAGCCCGAGGGCTCCCCTAGTGGTCGTTTATTGGTTTGAGTATAACATAGCTATCTGAAATCGGGAGGGTTCATGAAATTATCCTTCATACTTGGCTAACAGGTCTTCATAGTCCTTCTCGTTCCAAAAGAGCGGTGAGATGGATTCGGGACCTTTTAAAATTTCTCCATCTTGATCGTATACGATGGCATATCCACCTTCGACATCGAACACGAACAAGTCGGCAGTGACTTCGGTCACGCCATTCCCGGCGATAATCACATCGTCGATTGGTTCTCTTGAAAGTTCGACACCCGCTTCATCGAGTTCGACGAGGAGGGCTGACGTGTACGCGTGACGGTCATAGACGGATTGAAATTCATCCTGCGTTAGGACGACGTCGGTAGGAGGGGCACTTGTTCCGAATTTTCGATTTTCAATCTCTTCGACGTATTGAAGGAAAGACTCCTCTTGCCAAAAGAGTGGTGCGACCGACTCAGATCCATTGATTACCGTTCCGTCCTGACTGTCGAATACCGTGGCATACGTCCCATCATCGAGTTTGAACGGATAAATATCTGCATATGTGTGCTCAAGCCCGTTTCCGGCAATGATGACGCGTTCAAACGTCTCGCGGAACGGTTTGATGCCTTGTTGCTCGAGCGCAGCGAGGAGTGGTTGTGTTTGTTCATATTGGTCATAAACGTCTTTAAAGTCTTCACGTGTCCATTCGGTGATGGGTTCATCGGTTGACTCGATTGGGATCGGATTGTCTGCCACCGTATCTGTATCCGTACAACCCGTCAGTAAAAGTGCACCTAATCCGAACATCACCCATCGTCTCATGATTTCATCCCCTTAACTGACATTTTCCACCATTTTATCATTCATGAATGAAAAGTAGAACCTGTGCACATTCTCACTCGGGGTGAAGACGTGTCGTATAGTGATCGAGTATGCTCTTAAAGTGAAGCGTATCTTCTTCAGAAATCGTTACTCCTGAGGATGTGCCGTAGCGAACCGCATGATAAACGGACGGGTTCATCGGTAAATCGATGCGTTGGAACCACTCTTGCAGTGTCTCATGAGCACGCAATCGCTTGGCTGGTACGAGAGATTGGTTGAATGTGATCAGTGCATCACGAATCGGGACGTTCGTGAACGCTGTGAGCGTCGAAACGGACGAAGCGTTTTCGCGTTGTAGCGATTCGACAAGCGGGTCTGCGTTTGAATCAGCATGATCTCGTGCGCGCGCCAAACGTTGCTTCCGTTTTCGATAGATATAAAAGGACAGGCAACCGAGCGCAAGCAAAGCGCCGAATAACCCGAGATTTCGTCGTGTAGATTCTCCAGATTCCGTGATTCTCTCAAAAAAGTTATGCTTTCCTTTTTGGGGGTCCAATTTAAATGGGTAATCTGCTTTGGATTCACCAATTAAAATTCCATCATCTTCATCCGATAAGAGATCAGTCGGAGGACTATTATTTTCCTCGACCGGTATCGTTTCCGGATTATAGAGCCACTCGAATACACTCGTTGCAATCACTATCATCGTGAACGTACCAAGGAGTGTGGTGGCAATCAGGAGAAGAAACTTGTTCGTCCAGCGCAAGAGGATACCTCCTTTTTGAATGTTCAGACTATTTGTTGTTTATCTTACCATAAAAAGGTAAAGTTTGAGTAAGACAAAAAATGGAGGTCGTCATATGGGCATGGAGCAGGTCATCAAACAGTTGAACGAGGTGTATTTAGGAAAAGAGGATGTCGTACGCCTCTGTTGTACGGCGTTACTCGCGGAAGGACACATTTTGTTAGAAGATGTGCCAGGAACGGGGAAAACGTTACTGGCCAAGACGATTGCAACTAGCTTTGACGGCGCGTTTTCCCGGATTCAGTTCACGGCCGATTTGTTACCGTCTGACGTGATTGGCGCAGATTATTTCAACATGCAGACCCAGACGTTCGAGCATCGACAAGGACCAATCTTTGCGAATATCGTCTTGATCGATGAAATCAACCGAGCGGTTCCACGAACGCAGTCCGCCTTGCTCGAGGCGATGGAAGAACGGCAAGTCTCCATCGGGGGAGAGACGTATCCGATGCCAAAACCATTCTTCGTCATTGCGACGCAAAACCCGATCGAATCGGCCGGGACGTTTTCGTTACCGGATGCACAGCTCGACCGCTTCCTCATTTCGATTCCGGTCGGTTACCCTGATGTCGCGGAAGAGCGGGAGCTCCTCTTACAAGTCATGCGTCAAACACGGAAAATCGTGGAGGCGGTCGCGACGTTAGACGAGTTACGCCGCGCACAAGAAGAAGTGAAGCAAGTATCGATTCAAGATGACGTCCTCGATTATTTACTCGGGCTCGTCCATGCGACACGAGAACACCAATCTGTCGAGGTCGGTGTCAGTCCACGAGGAGCCATCGCGCTCATGCGAGCGTCTCAAAGTTATGCCTATCTGAACGATCGATTGTATGTCATTCCGGAAGATGTGAAAGCCGTGGCACCTTATGTATTGGCACATCGCCTGACGTTGACGCTTGAAGGAGGCATCAAATCGACGAAACAGGACATCATCCGTTACATCTTAGACACCGTTTCTGTTCCGGTCGAGGGTTGATGATGACGTTCTCGACACATAACGCCCTACAGAAACAATGGATCCCGGTCTACGGATTCGCCGGAGTGATTCTCGTATTTGTCCCGTACATGGAGATTGTCGGGTATGCGCTTTGTTTACTTGCGGGCATCGTCTGGTTCTTCGAACGGACGCGGAAACAGTTGGAACGAGCCCTTCGTCTTCATATACATACACACGAATCTCTTCTCTTTGTTGGGGATGAGACGGAAGTGCAGGTGATGCTAGACGGAAGTGAAACCGTCGAACGACTCGGGCTTCCCGTTCGCGTTCGCATGAAATCTAGTACAACGCTTAGCTTTCCAGACCACGATCGCTCCCCAAATAGTTTAGATATGACGTTACGGACGGATCAGGCCCGCCATGTGCTTCGTGTCCAGGCCGAATTTCGGGGACCGGCTTATATCGAAGAGTGTGTACTTGCTGTGACGCTCCCGCTTCATCTCGGGACGTATCTTCTTGAGTGTCCCATCGAGAAACGGTGGACGGTGCTGCCGTCCCTCACGTTACATCCTCCGGTCGGCACGAAACGATTGGCACTCGGTGACCGTCCTTTGACCGCATCGCCTCTACGGAATCCATTACAGATTCTAGGTTCAAAGCCTTATGAAGGAGAACCGGTCAAGGAGATTGACTGGGTCGCCACGGCGAAGCTCGGGCGTGTTCAGTCGAAAGTCTTTCAAAAGACATCACTCGATACGTTCACGTTCGCAGTCGATTTGAGTGGTCCGTCTGGCTACACGCTCCATCATGACTTCGAGTCGATTATCAGCCAAGTCGCGTATGTGACGACCCGACTCTTAAAAGAAGAGTGTAAAGTCGAACTGTTCATCAACCGCTTCAACGGGGAAGGGAAGATGGAGCATATCTCTCTTCAAGAGGGAGAACGAGGTTCACGCCTCATCCTCATGATGCTGGCCGACCTCCATCCCGGGAACCGCTTCATCTCGACAGACGCATTCGTCCGCATGGTCGAGCGGAAACGGCTGAAGCAAAGCCATCTCGTCTGGTTCAATCAGCATAACCTGTACGACTAACAAGGAACTTTCCTTCTTCTGGCGAACTGTATCATACAGAGATGACCGAAAGGGAGAGATCCATATGGCAAAACGGAAGTATGCGAATCGACGAGACTGGGAGCGAATTTTAAAGAACCGTTATGCGCAAGAACGCGTTCAGACGGAACAGTTTTCCGGGGTGGTTGCCTTATTCCAAATCGATGAGGT
The DNA here is from genome assembly GCF_037619445.1 of Exiguobacterium sp. USCH10. Lineage (GTDB taxonomy): Bacteria > Bacillota > Bacilli > Exiguobacteriales > Exiguobacteriaceae > Exiguobacterium > Exiguobacterium aestuarii_A. The sequence continues at coordinate 25,372 of NZ_JAQPZO010000013.1, forward strand.
TCGAGCGCCACTATATAAAAAACACAGAGGGGAAGAATTTATTGTGGCGGATGCCGGTTTTAGTTGGCTCCAATATTTCCCGGACAATGAACCATTCGGTGTGACGGCGATGATCAATCCGGAAGGTGAAATCGTGCAGTGGTATATCGACCTCGTCGACCGGATCGGCGAAGAGGATGGCATTCCGTATATGGACGACTTATTGCTCGATATTCTTGTGTTTCCGAATGGGGATATCGTCAAAAAGGATGAGGATGAGTTTGAAGAGGCGACCGAGAGTGGGGAGCTGACGCCTGAACAAGTCGAGCGGGGATGGCGTGAGTTCGAAGCGACGCTCGAACGAATCGAACGTGGAGACTTTGTCTACTTTGATTTGGCAAAAGGACATTACGAACAGTTAAAACAAAAGCTATGAGCCGATTCACTCTCTCTGCTACAGTAAGAGCGTAGAAGGGGGAGTTTTTATGAAACAAATTGAAATCGAGACGTGGGCACGACGTAAGCATTTTGAGTTTTTCAAATCGTTTGACGCGCCGCATTTTAACGTGACGGCGAACGTGGATGTGACAAATCTCTATACATATTCGAAAGCGAACAATCAATCGTTCTTCAAACTCTTTTTATACGGTGCAGTGAAAGCGGCGAACACGATTCCGGAATTGCGCTATCGGATCCGTGGAGAAGCGGTCGTCGAACATGAGGTGGTCCACCCATCGTTCACCGTCATGTTAGACGAGGATGTCTTCAACTTTTGTGCGGCTACGTTCCATGAGGATTTACCAACGTTCTTACAAGAAGTGACGATGCGGATGGAGCGAGCTGCCGATGAAGTCGTGGTTGGGGATGACGAGCCCGACGACTTACTGTATATCACGAGTGTGCCGTGGGTCACGTTCACAAGCATCATGCACCCGACGCATCAGCAACAACATGACAGCGTCCCGCGCATCGCCTGGGGCAAGTTTGAGCGTCAAGGAGAGCGTCTAAGGATGCCGTTATCCGTTCAAGCCCATCACGCACTCGTTGATGGCGTGCATATCGGCAAGTATTATGAAGCGCTCCAATCATGGTTAGACCAAGATTTCGCACACGAGGTGACCGACGTGACAGAAGAAAATGAGTTTAACCGAGCAGTACGCCTCCGTGAAGAGGGACAACTCGAACAGGCGAAGCAACTGTTCTTATCGCTCTTACGGAAGGATGAGAAGAATCCGAGACTTCATGCATACTGTGCGTGGTGTTATGACTCGCTCGGGGAAGAACGTCAAGCGGTACCGCATTATGAGCGGGCCATTCGACTCGGATTGACCGGAGATGAGTTGGCGGAATCGTATCTCGGACTCGGTAGCACATATCGGGCACTCGGTCGATACGCGGAAGCGGAACAGTTATTTGCAGAGGCAATCGAACATTTCCCGAATCATGGGGCGCTCAAAGTGTTTCAGGCGATGACCCACTATAACGTCGGCCGTCATGAAGAAGCGACGGGCGCGTTACTCGAGCTGCTTGCCAGTCCAAAACCGGACGAAAGCATCGCAAGGTACCGTCGTGCCATCGCGTTCTACGCACGGAATTTAAACGAAACGTATGAGTAAAGGAGAAGAATATGATTTCATTACGTCCGATCGATGCACAAAATTGGTATACATGCTGTCACTTGGCACTGAGTGAACAACAACAGTCATATATGGAGCCGAATGCGATTTCGTTACTTCAAGCGATGTACGAACCGACGCTACGCCCGCGCGCGATTTATGAGGACGAGACGATGGTCGGCTTCCTCATGTACAACACAGAGCCCGAAGAGTTAGATGCATGGTGGATTTACCGCATCATGGTCGATCATGCTCATCAAGGTAAAGGAATCGGTCGAGAAGCGACAGAACTGATGCTTGAAGAAATCGGAGAAGGCAAGTCGATCGTCGTCGGGTATCATCCTGAGAACGAGGCGGCCCATCACTTATACGAAAGCTTAGGATTCGTTGATGAAGGACATCGATTCGGTCGTGAGATGGCCGTGATTCGTCGAGGAGAATAAGGCGGGGGGGGGGGGATCCCGTCTTATTTTTTTGAATCAAATCGATTGACGGCAAAATCTTCACGTGATATATTTATCTCGAATTAAAGATATTTGAATTTAAGTTAATGACTCTCTTGGATAAAGGAGGGAGACAGATGGAACCATCTGATGCATTAAAAATAATCACCGTGCTCTTGCGCGCCTCACAGTCGCTTCAAGACCTGGTGAAGCAGGAAGTGGCGTCGTACGGATTGAACGCGACCGAGTTTGCGGTTCTGGAGTTTTTATATCATAAAGGGGATCAACCGATTCAAGTCATCGGAAAGAAAATCCTCCTCTCGAGCGGGAGCATGACGTACGTCGTGGACCGGTTAGAAGAGAAAGGGTATCTCGTCCGAAAAGCTTGTCCGAGCGATCGCCGCATCACATATGCCGCGTTAACGAATGATGGAGAGCACTTGATGCAAGATATTTTTCCGAAGCATACGGAGCATATGAATGCATTATTTGAAGGATTATCTCTGACAGAAACGATTGAGCAGTTGAAACAAATTGGGAAGCGGGCAGAAGCCGCAAAAAATTTTAATCATGTATCTTGAAATCAAGATATAAAAGGAGAGAGAACGATGAACCACGTAAAAGGAATTCACCACGTCACGGCGATTACAAGTAGTGCCGAAAAAAACTATGACTTCTTCACCCATATTCTTGGAATGCGCTTAGTGAAGAAAACGGTCAACCAGGACGACATTCAAACGTATCACTTATTTTTTGCAGACGATAAAGGGAATGCCGGTACAGACATGACATTCTTCGACTTCCCGGGTATCCCGAAAGGTAAGCACGGAACAAATGAAATCGCGAAGACGTCGTTCCGCGTGCCGACAGATGAAGCGTTGACGTATTGGGTCCGTCGCTTCGACCGTCTCGGTGTCGAGCATGAAGGGATTCAAGAACAGTTCGGGAAGAAGACGCTCTCGTTCATCGATTTCGACGAACAGGCGTATCAACTCATCTCGGATGAGTTCAACGAAGGGATCGCATCAGGAGAGCCGTGGAAGAACGGTCCAATCCCGCTTGAGTACGCCATCACAGGACTCGGTCCCATCTTTATTCGAATTGCCGACATCACGTATTTCAAACAAGTGATGGAGCAAGTGATGCTATTTAAAGAGATTGGAAGAGATGGTGATGTCTATCTCTTTGAAGGAGGTGAAGGTGGAAACGGAGCGCAAGTGATCGTCATTCATGACGAGACATCTCCACAAGCGCGTCAAGGGTTCGGTACCGTGCATCACGTCGCATTCCGTGTCGAAGACCGTAGCGTCCTCGATGAATGGACAGCACGTCTCCAACAGTTCGGTTTGCCGACTTCTGGCTATGTCGACCGCTTCTTCTTTGAATCGTCTTATGCGCGTGTCGCACCGCAAATCTTGTTTGAATGGGCGACAGACGGACCTGGATTCATGGGAGACGAGCCGTATGAGACGGTCGGTGAGAAATTGTCACTCCCGCCGTTCCTCGAAGCAAAACGTTCGCAAATCGAGGCGATGGTACGACCGATCGATACGGTCAGAAGCACGAAAACATTTGAGAAAGAATATGAGGGCATGAAATGAGTTTCTTGAATCGCTTATTTGGAAAATCAGATGCATCACAACATAACCAAGGAGGAACTACTATGTTAAACATCGGAATCGTACTCGGATCAACTCGTGAAGGTCGCGTCAGTCCACAAGTCGGAGAATGGGTGAAAGAACTCGCCGACAAACGTGGCGATGCCAACTATGAAGTCATTGACATCGCAGACTACAACTTGCCGCTCCTCGGTGAGGTCGGACAAGACGCATCAGGTGCAGCGGCCTGGTCGGAGAAAATTGCGCAAATGGACGGATTCATCTTCATCGTCCAAGAATATAACCATTCCATCTCAGCATCTCTTAAAAACGCACTCGACTACTTACGCGTCGAATGGAACAACAAAGCAGCTGGAATCGTCTCATACGGTTCTGTCGGTGGAGCACGTGCAACAGAGCATTTACGTGGCATCTTGAGTGAATTGTCAATCGCTCACGTACGTGTCCACCCTGCCCTCTCACTCTTCACGGACTTCGAGAACGGCACGCATTTCGCACCGAAAGATGTGCAAGCACAATCGGTCAACGATATGCTCGACCAACTCCTTCCGTGGACGGAAGCGATGCAATCGGTCCGTACAAAAGCCGGAGAAGTTGCAAACAATTAACAAATCGCGAAGCCAGCCTGAATTCAGGCTGGTTTTTGTGCGTTTTCAAGTTGATTGCGCTAAAGTGGAGAAGAATGGAAAGAAAGGAGGGATTCGATGGTGACACGAAAAATCATCGCAGCTTCCTGGACTGTGCCCATCTATGCGCTTCTATTAAGCATTGTTGAATTTTCGCAACAAACCCTTATGGAAACTTCATTTGTAGAGAGCGTATCGGGATTTCTTTTATTGTGTACGATTTACATGGCATATAGTTCCCCTATCATTTTGACATATGGTGTCGTGACATCATGGTTTAGCGATTGGGTCGCAAAGCGATTCAGTTCGGAACGCATACAGTCGTTCACTTCGCTCGCTTTACATATTCTATTTGGGCTCGTCTTGTCATGGCTGAGTCTTCTCGCAGCCGTCTTGTTCTTCCTGATTGATCGTCGATTGATAAATCGAATGGACGTGACAAAACGAGCTGCCATCAAAAGTCTTTTCATCCCAATCGGGTGTTTGCTTGTCATGATGGGGAGCGTGTATCTGATTGGGGTCGTTCAAGATTTTTTCGTTCGATTCAACTCGATTTAGGGAAACGAACAAGGACAAACTTACATAAGGAGGGGTAACCATGAGATGGATGATTTACGGGGCGAACGGATATACAGGGGAACTGATTGCCCGTCAGGCTGTCAGTGACGGATTGCGTCCGATTCTTGCGGGGCGCACTGGGCGTGAGATTCATCGACTCGGAGACGAGCTCGACTGCGAGACATCGATTTTCGCATTAAGTCGTGAGGCGGCAATCAAAGCGCTTCGCGATGTGGACTTAGTACTTCACTGTGCGGGTCCGTTCACGGATACGAGTCAAGTGATGATCGAGGCATGTCTGGAAACGGGCACACATTACTTGGATATTACCGGGGAAATCGATGTGTTCGAATATGTCCATTCTAAACAACGGGCGGCTCAGGCGAAGGCACGTGGTGTCATTCTATGTTCTGGCGTTGGATTTGACGTCATCCCGACCGACTGTGTCGCACGAAAATTAAAGGAACTCTTGCCGGATGCGACATCACTCGCCCTCGGATTTTCGGCAGCAGGTGGCATCTCACCAGGAACGATGAAGACGGCTGTTCGTGGACTTGGGTCGAGTAGTGTGGAGCGTGTGAACGGAAAGCTATCACCGTTCCCAATCGGGGCAAAACGCAGGACAATTGATTTTGGACGGGGAAGCCGCACCGCGATTTCGATTCCGTGGGGAGACGTTTCGACCGCCTACTATACGACGGACATCCCGAATATTACGACGTGGGTGCCAGTGCCGACAACGGCCGCCTATTTGGCACGCGTTTTGTCTTGGTTCAGTCCCATTCTTGGAAAAGAGGCTGTGCAGCAACGATTGCTGCGTTATGTTGATGAGAACGTATCGGGACCGAATGAAGCCGAACGTGAAAAAACCTCGACGTATGTATGGGGAGAGGCGACAAATGAGGAGGGGCGCAAGATCGTCGTTCGCATTCAAACGGCGAGCACGTATGCCTTCACCGTCTACGGTGCACTCGCCGTCGTCAACCGATTGCTCGGTTCCGGTCGGATGCTTGCAGGAAGTTTCACGCCGGCCATGTTATTTGGATCACATTTCATTGAAGAAATCCAAGGTTCGTCTTCATTCACGATTGATGAGATTCGTCCATGAGCCGGGAAACGTGGGATTTACTAGACGAAAATCGGCAACCGCTCGGACGAACGCATTTTCGCGGGGATGAACTGGATCCGAATACGTTTCACGCAGTCATCGAAGTATTCACATTTGATTCGGATGGCAAATTGTTACTCTCGAAGCGCCATCCCGATAAGAAGTATCCTCTTCTTTGGGAAGGGACGGGCGGCTCGATTTTAGCTGGAGAGACGAGTCGGCAAGGTGCGGTCCGTGAACTCCAAGAAGAATTAGGGCTAACCGTCGACCCCGAACAGTTGCGTTTCGTGACGACAATCAAGCGCGGGACGTACTTCTTAGATGTGTATGTCTACATGAGCGAACAACCGATTGATGTAGATCAACTTTCCTTACAAATCGATGAAGTGGTCGATGTGAGATTAGAGGAGTGGGACACGGTGCTCGATTCTGTTGAACTCGTGCCTACTGTCAAAGAACGGTTGATCCAGTACGGTCACTTGATTCGAACGTGATATGCTACACTCAACATGAAAAGCAAGGGAGGGAACAAAGTGAAACGTTTAGAATTAGCACGACGCATCGAAAGCATTAAAGCAGAGGGAACGTCTGCGTATATTCGACACCGCAAACAAACCCCTCCCTATGAAGGTGCGGAATTACACGTAGAAGGTAAGGGGCACGTGTTCAAAATGGGGAATATGAGCTTTGCAGTCGGGTTTGGACTCAATCGACCGACAAGTTTTTACGACCTGCACCAGATGGAAAAGTGGGTGCGTGGAAAAAATGTGTCCCGACTACATATCGAAGTTTGTCCGTTAGCGGACGATTCCTTACTACGCTTACTGCAAGAACGTAACTATACGCTCGATCACTTTTTAGACGTATGGACGTTAGATGTGACGCAATATGACGGACCGCCTGCTTCGAATCAAGTGGAAAAGGTAAAAGATGAGACGCTCCATGAATGGGCGCACGCGATTGCGGCTGGATTTGCCGAATCTGGAACGATTCTTCAAGAGACGGTCGATACGGCGAAAGGATTTTATGCGCTACCGAGTAATCATGCTTATCTTGTACGAGAAGCGGATACTGTCGTAGCGGGTGGGATCCTCGCCACGCAAGACGGAATCGGGGAACTGTTTCTGACGAGTACCGTGCCGTCTTATCGGCAAAAAGGCTACCAGACGCAACTGATTTTGGAGCGAATAGCCGAAGCGAAAGCGCTTGGCTGTGACGTCCTCACCGTAACGACGAAGGTCGATTCGGCTTCAGGTCGAAATATGGAACGCCTTGGGTTTCAACCGTTCTATCAAAAAGCGGTCATGAAAAGTCCGATTCTCAAATAAAAAGCAGACCACGTCACATGAGGTGGTCTGCTTTTTGATTACAAGAGGGATTCAGCACCGTCGACGTACACCTCAGAACCGGTGACATGGCTCGACATGTTGCTCGCAAAGAATAAGACGACGTCAGCGACTTGTTTGGCGGCACCGGACTTTCCGGCAAGCGGTTGGTTGCCGAGCGGATACTCGATAGGGATGACGATTTCTTCTAGCAATGCATCGTCTCGATTGGTTGAATCGTCGATATTCGTATCGATGGCCCCTGGGCAAATGGAATTCACGCGTATTCCGAATTGCGCGAGCTCCGCAGCTGCCATTTTCGCAAATCCGGTCTGACCTGCTTTCGTCGTCGCATAGCCACTGAAACCAAAGTTTTTAAAGTAGCGATTGCCGTTGATTGACGAGGTGATGATGATACTGCCACCATTCTCTTTCAAATGAGGAATGGCATGTTTGACGGTCAAAAACGTTCCCGTCAGATTCGTCTCCACGACACCATTCCAGTCTTCAATAGACAAATGTTCAATCGGTGTGATGGTCCCGTTTCGCCCGGCGTTCGCGAAGACGATATCGATTTGTCCGAATCGTTCAATCGTCCGTGCATACGCTTCTTTCATCGCGTCTTCATCCGCAACATCCGCGCTGATTCCGATGGCCCGTTCCTCTCCGACGAGACTGGCGAGACGCATCGCATCCTCTTCATTCAAGTCGAGAATGGCGACTTTCGCACCTGCTTGGATGAAACGGATAACTGCGGCACGTCCGATACCGGAAGCCGCTCCAGTGACGAGCGCTACTTTTCCAGATAGTAATTTATTTGAAATCAATCCGATCACTCCTTTTTATGACTCTTTCTCATATTCCACAGTTCTGGAAAAGTTACGCTTCATTTCAGAAAATCATGGTGATGTGACTTCAATCGTCCGTGCGATGTTCAAGTTGGACTCCGTGGGGATAACCTCGATGGTGACGAGCTGACCGCTTTGTAATCCTTGTACGCTATTGACGATGCCCGTCACTTCGGTTTGGTCATTAATTAAGATGACGCGCAACGTGACCTCTTCTGAGGATTCAGTGGATTCAATCAATAGCTGAGGGATGTCGACCCGTTCAATTTGGCCTTCGACCACATTGTCATTCCATGTACTCATCCAATACATGACGATTAAAAAAAGACCGAGAAAGACTAGGGCAAAGGTTAACCGTGCACTCATGCGCAACCCACTCCTTCATTGTCCGGCATCGCATCTTGTCTAATTTACCTTTACCCGGAAATTCTCTCATTCCTTGAAAAAATAGTAGGAATCTCAAGAAAAATGGGGAATAGAAAGAAAAACGAAAAGGTGAGGTGCGGGCGAATGTGGATGATGATTGCGGCGCTAGGGTTTGTTGCTTGTGTATGGATCGCGTTTGGATGGTTTACAATCGGCAATGCGGGGCGACGAGTACGTGGAGGACTCTTTTCGCTAAGTATGACCTGTCTGTTTGCGCCACTCTTCCTTGTGAAGCTAGGAGAACAATACGGATTTATCGGGGTTCAAATAGGACTGATCGTCTTATTTGGTTTACTAGCGGGTGCCTTTTTCTTCGTGGCGCTCGGCTGGACGGGGCGACCGACGAAAGTTCGAAAAATAAGAACGTTATCAGAAGACCCTGATTTATTTTAATAATCCTACGGTATAATGCCTCATAAAGACATCGTAGGAAATGGAGTGAAACGTATGATTGCACCACCACAGTTGAAGAACGGAGATACAATTGGTATCATCACGCCTTCTTTTCCAGCACCCGTGCAGTTTGAGGAGCGCTATCAACGAGGGATTGATCAGCTTAAACGTATGGGGTTCAAGGTGAAAGAGGGCATATGTACATATGAATCAGAAGGGTATCGGTCATCCTCCATTCAGAATCGAGTGGACGAACTGAATGCGTTTTTGCATGACCCCGAAGTGAAAGCGATCATCAGTACGATTGGAGGAACGAATTCGAACTCGTTGCTCCCATATATCGATTATGAGCAATTGCGACACCATCCCAAAATCATCATGGGCTATAGTGATGTGACGGCAATCTTGATGGCGTGTTACGCCAAAACGGGGATCGTCACGTTTTACGGACCGGCTGTCGTACCGTCATTCGGCGAGTATGGAGGGATGTTTGAGAAAGGGGCCCAGTACGTACGAGATATCCTCAGTTTGGAGAAGACTGCCCCGTTCGATTTGGACGTGCCGAAAGAGTGGACCGAAGAGATGCTCGATTGGTCGACGCAGCAACGCGTCAAAACCTTCCAACCGAATGAAGGGTGGATCTCATTAAGAGATGGAAAGGCGCAAGGAACGTTGATTGGCGGGAATTTGAACACGATGTCAGGATTCTTCAAGTCGGACTATTATCCCGATTTGAAGGGAGCGATTCTTTTCTTAGAAGACTCGTTCAAAACGATGGCTGAAGAAGAGCGCTTGCTCAGTATGTTGAAATTGTCTGGTGTATTTGATGAGATTTCGGGTCTGGTCATCGGCAAGCACGAACATTTCCAAGATCAATCGGCTCCGTTCTCGTTCAACGACTTGTTGCTTGAAGTCATCGGGGACACGGACATCCCTATTTTGACGAATGTCGATATTGGTCATACGTTCCCGTCACACGTCTTCCCAATCGGTATTCAGGTCGAATTGGATGCGACGAATGGAACCATCCGATTTTTAGAAGATGGGGTGTCAGCATGAAAGAACACCTCACGATATTTGACGAAAATCATCAAAAAATAGGAGAGAAAGAGCGAGGACAGGTTCATGTAGACGGAGATTGGCATGAGACGTTCCACTGCTGGTTCTGGAAAGAACAATTTATCTATCTACAGCGCAGAAGTATGGAGAAACAGGATTTTCCCGGGAAATATGACATCACCGCAGCGGGACATCTCGCTTCAAACGAGACGTTCATTGATGGTATTCGTGAAATTGAAGAAGAGCTCGGACTGTCATTGACGTTCGAACAGCTCATCTCTCTCGGGATCTGTGAAGACGTGATTGAACTGGACGGTTTCCTCGATCGCGAGTTTGCACATACGTATAGCTACGCTTATCAAGACGAACCGCTCCGTTTTGACGACCAGGAAGTGATGGACGTGGTAGCTGTGTACAGGGACGAGCTGATGGCGCTCACGGAAGGACGATTGCGTACGATTGAAGGAAACTCCATCATGATGAACCATCTCGTTCAAATCACACAAGCCGATTTAGTTCCGCATCGTCTGACGTATTGGCACCGTATATGTGAGGAGTTAGCACGAATCGATGCGTCAAATCGATAAAGCGAGAATTCTCTGCTCGCCGATCGGTCCACCGATTCGACGTTCGGTATCGACCCATCCGTTTGTCGTATAAAGTGTAAACGCCACATCATTTTTCAGGTTGACGGATAATACGATTTCACGGATATGAGGGAAATGTTGACGCACGAACTTCGGAAGTTCTTGGAGTGCCGCTTTTGCGTACCCCTTGCCTTGATCTGCCTCATTGATGGCAAAAGCCGAGAAGAGCAGCGCATGTGGTTCATCCGTATAAGAAGCGACTCGTTCGTTGTCATGTAGTAAAAACATGCCGACTGGCTTCTGCTCGACGACAATAATCGGATGAACGCCTTCAGGAAGTGGATCGTCCATGTCTTTTGGAAGGGTTGTATACTTTTCTTGGTCCGTCGGCAAGGTGAACGTATCGAGAATCGGTCGATGCGTATCATTTCGATATTCTAATGAGATGTTCATAAGGCGTCTCCTTCTGGCTTTATTGATTTCATTCAGAAAAGGGGAATTAGATGGCTACACAACTTACATATCGTCAAAACCCGCCTGTGCGAGATCTATATCGGGCGTTTATGACTGGTTTTTCTGATTATATCATTCCGTTCCAATTCGATGAGCAGACGTTTGAAGACGTCTTTCTCGTACGAGACCAAAATCAGCCGTCCCGTTCCATCGTCGCTTATGACGGGGAAGAGCCGGTCGGCGTCGTATTGAGTGGGATTGCATATCTCGATTCGGGATGGCAGACGCGTTGCGGTGGACTTGCTGTCGCCCCGCACGCTCGGAAATTAGGCGTTGCGACCGAGTTGATGCAACGATTTGAAGAGGACGCCAAAGGAACTCGTTTGCTTGAAGTAATTCAAGGGAACGATGCAGCGTTGTCGCTTTATCATCAACTTGGATATAAGACGACACGTGAAATCTATTACTTTCAGGCGGTACCACTTGAAACGACTGCTCACATGACTTCGGAACCGATTCAAACGCTGTTCAACCAACTGTATCCGACAGCTCAGTATGTTCCGATTTGGCAACGCGATGTGCGTGTGACCCAGCAGGAGGCAGAGCTTGTGAAAGTGGTTGAAAATAAACAAGAAGGATTTTTGTTATACCGCGATCATGTACTGCTCGATGTTTTTGGTCACGCTGAAGATGCAGAATGGCTATTGCGCGCGGCTGCGAGTCGCTCTCCGCTTCACCTCACTTTGACGTCGGACCGTCCTGAATGGATTGACGCAGCACGACGATTGGGATTTGTACAAGATGACATCTCGCAGTTTGAAATGGTGAAGGAGGTACGATGAAGCGATTTTTACTTGTCTGTATCATCGGATTGATGTTAGGAAATACAGCGACCATCATCGCGCTGACGACGAATCTCTCGCCAGAAATGGTGAATCTGTTGCTTATAGGTGGACTTGGGCTGACTATCTTGTCAGTCCTCGGCATCATCCTTGCTGGATATTATACGAAAAAACGTAAGTGAAATCCTTGTGAAGTAATACTTGAAAATATCACATCGTGCTGTCATGAATGACATGAAAATGAAAAACTTCATATATTGAAATATTTAACCCCCAGTGGTATATTCGCATATGTAGCTTTTTTGAAGTTCATGAATGTATCAATTTGGAGGGTTTATTATATATATGTGGAAACAACTGATCATGACAGCAGGTGTTGGCGTACTCTTATTCCAAGGACAAACCGCATCTGCTAACGAAATGTCCCCGCAAGACCTCGTTCAAACAGAGAAATCTGTCCAACAAACTACGAAACAAGTCAAAGAGACGAAACAAGCCATTCAAAAAATCCAGTCAAAGTTGGATGAAGTCGATCGCAATGCGGAAGCATTACGGGACAAAATTGAAGGTACTTCTAAAGAATTAGAGGCAGTCGAAGAGGAGCTCGTTCCGACGGAAGAGTCACTCTTTGCGAAAGTCGTATCTTCTGTCCTACCGAGTGCGAAAGCAGAGGCAGCTGAGGCTGAGGAAGCGCATCAAGCACTCGTTGAGAAGAAAGAACAAGTGAATGAAACGCTGAAGCAGCTAACAGAAGAACAACAACAGATTGAAGCGACACGTCAAGACGTGAAGACAGCATATGACGAAAAGTCGAAACAATATAAGAAGCAAACGAATCAGTTAAGTGATTTGAAGAAGCAGTATGAAGCGATGGCGCCTGATCAGTTCTTGATGCCTGCAGAAGGACGCCTCTCACAAGGGTTCGGTGCAGCAAGCGGACAGTTCGGATACACGTTCCACAACGGTTTGGATATTGCCGCTAAAACAGGTACACCGATTTACGCCGCAGAAGCTGGAAAAGTCACAAAAGTTAGCTCAAGTGGACCTTATGGAAATCATATTCAAATTGAGCATAACGTAGATGGCCAGAAATGGACGACGGTCTATGCCCATATGCATAAGGTCGATGTGAAAAAAGGTCAGACGGTGCGTCAAGGTGAACCGATTGGTCAAATCGGAAACACGGGCAACTCGTCAGGTCCACACTTACACTTTGAAATTCATAAAGGGAACTACAATTTCTCAGCTAGTTCAGCTGGAAATGCCGTCAACCCGATGAAAGTGGCAGAGCGCCTTGGTGGTGCTTCTCCAGTGAAAGCAACGTTTTAATCAGACAGATGCCCTGAGCCTCGTAAACGAGGTCAGGGCATTTTTCATTGTTCGCGTGTCGGGTCGTGGTTGCCTTCACTATCGGCAATCGTATCCGAACTGCCGTAATCTTCAACTTGTGAAAAGGCATCCGTCTTTTGACCGGGTTCATCCGTTCCGTCCAGTTCTTTGCGACGGACCGTCTCATTCGGGTTCAACACGTCTTCTTCGACCGGTCGATCGAGTTCATGTTCGTGCTCTTCCTCTTCCTGGGCACGAGCGTGCTCGATACATAACGTGGCTTCCGGGATGACTTCAAGCCGGTCCAGTTCAATGTCTTTCCCGCACACTTCACATTGACCATACGTACCGTTCTGGATGGCGAGTAGTGCTTTATCGACATCGCTCAAAAACTCTTCGTCGAGCTCGTTGAGCGCTTGATCGCGTTCTCGTAAAAAGAGTTCTTCACCGGAATCGGCCGGGTGATTATCGTAATGAGAGAGCTCGCCTTCATCATACGTCTCTTCTCGGCTATCCATGTAACCTTCTGTTTTTGCTTTTTCTTTCAACAGACGTTTTTTAAACGTTTCGATTTGTTCTGCAGTCAACATATTGATTCACTCTCCAGTTCTCAAGTCATTAATATAAGGTTTCCCATTTTATTTGCGCACAAACCTTTTGAAGTGGAATCCATTATGTCGAGAGGCGAAAAGGGTATGATGATAATAGAACATATGGATTTTAGTGAGGAGGAACGAATCATGCGAAAAGTCGAAGTGGTCGCATATCATCCGGAGTGGAAGCACCGATTTGAAGAAGAGGCAGGGAAGTTGAGCCGATTGTTTGAAGGAGAGCTCGTTGCGATTCATCATATCGGGAGCACCTCGGTCGAAGGACTCGCGGCGAAGCCAATCATCGATATGATGCCTGTCGTACGGGACATCGAACGAGTTGATGCGTATACGGAACGGATGGAAGCGCTCGGGTATCGAGGGCTCGGTGAATACGGTATTCCAAAGCGTCGCTATTTCCGAAAAGGAGAAGAGGAGCGGACGGTTCACGTACATGTGTTTGAAGAAGGGAATCCAGATGTCTTGAGACACCTCGCCTTCCGGGATTACTTGCGTACATTCCCTGAGGTGCGCGATGCGTATGGAGAGTTGAAATTGCAACTCGCAGTGCAACATCCGGAAGATATGGAAGGCTACATTCAAGGAAAACATGAGTGGATCATTGAAACGGAACGACTGGCAACGAAGTGGTATAAAGAAAATCATGGCGTGTGAAACCTTTTTGTGGGAATCGTCGTATAATACATCAAACCTTGAGGGGAGAGATCTCATATGAAATGGTTTCTTGGAAAATGCGTAGAATACTCCTTGGCTGCACTCGTATTCGTCGGATTGTTCTTCGTCCTCCGGATGATCGCCGGAGATACAGATAAAGGGTATATGTTGACGGTACTCGGTTCATTTTTTCTTGTGTTGCCGATTTCGCTTCTTATGGGTTACTTCTTGGCCCGTCCGCTTCAACGTCGCCTAGAAGGGAAAGGGACTTCGACTTCGAAAGAGCATACGTTGCATGGGACTGAAAAACCACATGGTGTGATAGAAGATCGGAATCACACAGGATTTAACGGTTGATGGACAGCGTGTTCGTCTCAACAACAGATGCCCGACTCATCGCTCGATTAAATCGTTCCATTCATGAGCATCACGTCCGCATGAATTCAGATTACTTTGCGGAATATGAGGAAGAGAAGATGTATGAAGCCTTTCTAACGCTGATGGAGAGACTGAATCATCATTTCATGGTGATGGAAGTAGAAGCAACCCCTGTCGGCTACATATGGTTCGAGGAGAAAGTGAGTGAGGCGACCGCGTTTCGCCAAGCCGTTCGAACGGTATATGTACATCACATCAGCATCGATACAATCTATCAGCGCAAAGGATACGGACGACGCATGATGGAGTGGATCGAGCAATGGGCACTTGATCACCAATTCAAGTCGATTGAGTTGGACTATTGGATGATCAACAGCGAAGCGGCCTCTTTTTATGACGAAATCGGATTCGCTCCGAAACGTCAGATTGTCATGAAAACATTGGGGGAATGAGCAAATGGAATGGATCACAATTGGATTAGGAATTCTCGGGGTACTTTCATTGGGTTGGTTCTTTTATAGTTACTGGCTCGGATATAAAGGGGGAAACATCGTCATGACCCTCGATGAGCATTACACGAAGTTAGAAGAATACGTGCCTGCCATTTTGGCGAAGCTATATGAAGACGGCAAGGCTGCCCATTACCTTGGGGACCGCAAGTTCGAAGTCGAAGGTAAACGTTACGTCCTCGTGGAGCGTACTGTACCAATCGGTCACGTTCCGACACAACAAACCGTACTACAACCGGAAAAATGAACGAAAGGGAGCTCTCGCAAATTGAGATGCTCCCTTTGTTTATTTGACGGCTGGAGGGCCGAAGTCGCCGCTATGATAGTCGCGGAAGGCTTGGCGAATCTCTTCTTCCGTATTCATCACGAAAGGACCGTGCGCGATATACTCTTCCCGAATCGGTTTTCCCGAATAGATGAGGACGCGTGTGCGGCTTGTCGCTTGGAGGTGAAGGGTACTCATCGCATCGGATGTTTCATCAAACGTCAGTGTCGCCACATCCGTCTTATCGAGCGGGGTACTGGATGTCCCGACTTCAACAGATCCTGCTAGAACATACAGGAAGCTGTTATGGTTCGCGGGAAGGACATGTTCGTACGCGCTCCCTTCTTTCAGCAAGACCTCGGTCATCGTGATTGGAACGAGACTCTCCATCGGTCCTTTTACACCAGCGATTTCGCCAGAGTAGACACGAAGCTGCCCACCGTCAATCAGAACAACCGGCGCGTCTTCGACATACACATTTTGATAAGAGGTCGTCGTCGTTTTTAGAGACTTCGGCAAATTCAACCACAATTGAAGGGTATGGATGAGGTCATCATCGACGGCTTCCTCAGCATGGCGAGCCGCCCATCCGGCATTCATATATTGGACATCACCAGCATCTAAAATCGAATGTCCTCCATGATTGTCAATGTGTTCGAGACGCCCGTCGATGACGTATGTGATCGTCTGGAACCCACGATGTGGATGATCGGAAAACGTTCCTCGTTTGAACCAGTCTTCGGCCATCAAAATGAAGGGGTCAAACGTCTCTTTTTGTTCAGGTGGTAATACCCAACCTTGTTGAACGTGCGGATATCCGTTTTGGCGATAACTGACGCGCCAATGCTTGTCGACATCTCTAACAAATGAATTGGTCACAACACTTCACTCCTTTCTCTTTTTATCTTCCCAAAAAACGTTTTCGTTAGGGTCTAATTTGCCTCATGGATATGCAAAAAAGGCAGATGCACTTGGCATCTGCCGAATCAACTATTGTCTTTAAATAGGTTATGCCACTTGATGGCGTCCTCACGTAACAGTTTAAAGTGGGCCCCCGTCTCCGCATTCGTTACGTAGACATCGTTCCCGTCATAACTCACGTCAAACGTTTGGGCACATACACCTTGAAACAGTGTTAAGTAAGGAACAGGTGCAGGTGTTCCTGCGTGAGATGTCGCATTCGCCTGTTCAATCGCACGGAAGAGAAAGTCTACTTCTTCTGTTCCGACATGCTGTAAAAACGAGGCGTCTTTTGACTCTGTACCAAGAAGCGCTAACTCATGAAACAGGGCATGTCGCTCACTGCTTAACGTTTCGTGAATTTGTTCGTTCAATTTCTCTCCATACATTAATTCTGGTTGATGATACGTGATGGAGACGAGCTGACGGTGCGCCGTTCCGTCTTTCATGTACGTAAAACTATACAGTGGATAGCTGTGTCCGGGTATAAGAACAGATGGCAATTGAGATGCTGCCTTCGCACCGAATACCTGTGACATATGACCATCTTTCGGTCGTAAGACCGTTTGATAATCGTTTTGATCTGAACTGGTGTAAATCGCATATTGTAACGTATCATCCGATTGCTCTGCCCCGAGACCTACTGACAGATAAGGTTGACGTGATGCATCAATCGGAATCATCAGACGCTCTTCTCCTTCTGACGATGTCAATGTCAGTTCAAATTCTCCGTTAAACGGCATCGTGATATGGAAGAGGGTATGTTCGATTCCGGTTCGTTCTGGATAGGGCTCATTACCTATCGGCTTTTTCATCTCTTCAGCAAAATGGTCATATTCATGTGGTTCGGCAGAGCGAATCTTCGCGATATCTGGATAAGAGTCTGCTGTATATTGGACATCATGTAAGCTTTCAGGAAGATTGTTTGTTTTGGTGACATACGTAATCGAGTCTAGCTGACATTGTACGTACGATTCATTATTGACTGTAAACAATGTGGCCGTCGGGAACGCGGATGACGTGGCGACATCTGTTAAGGGCTGTGTCAGCGTGACCGTTCCAAGCCAATGTCTCTCGCCGCTCGGAATTGTCGAAACTGCATTGTCTGGTTGACACAATTTGATGATCAATGCGCGATCGGATTCTGGCATTTCGATTTGTTGTCCATTCGGTAACAAGGCACGTCCTTGATAATATTCTGGGGCAGGTTGGAGTCGGAGTGCGCGTTCTTCCTCGCACCCGAATAAGAAAAATAGGATGACGAGGGTACTGAAAATCAGGTACTTTTTCACATCGGTACTCTCCTTCGATGAATCACTTTCACCATTCTAGCACCATTTTTTTGTGACTTTAGTCTTAGGAAAATTAATGTGTTATTTCAAAAAAAAATGAAAAAACCCGTCCAACTTGAACTGAACGGGGGATGAAACCATTTATGTTTTATTTTTACTTTTAGCTTTTTTTGTCGTGTCGATTTTTGACGAAAAAACGTTGATTTAAAGCAGATTCGAAAAATAACAATTTTTCGTCTAAATGATCAGATTAGAATCCGGTGGAATTTATTTGATGAAGTTCCCTTCAATCAACATCTCGACCGCGTGCTGCCTTCAAAATTTCGAACCATTCTTCACGCGTGAGATCGATTTGAAGTGCGTCGACACCTGTTTGAACGCGCTCGATTTTTCCTGATCCGATAATTGGCATGATGTTCGCAGGGTGTTTGATGAGCCATGCATACACAATCGAATCGATTCCGCTCGCATTGTGACGCGCGCGAATCTCCTCGAGTTTTTCACGAAGAGGTGCGTACTGTTCGTCTTTGAAAAGCTGTCCTCCTGCGAGTGGGCTCCAAGCCATGAGTGGCATCCGTTTTTCGTGACAAAGGTCAACCGACCCATCTTCGAAATGTTTCAATTGCATTGGAGAGAGTTCAAGTTGGTTCGTCACGAGTTGGAACGGGAGACGTGATTGAAGCAAGTGTTGTGTGGCCGGCACGTGGTTGGATACACCGAATTCACGTACTTTGCCACTATCACGTAACGTAATGAAGGCCTCGGCGACTTCATCCGGGTTCATGAGTGGGTCTGGGCGGTGAATCAATAATGTATCAATGTGATCGATGGCAAGTTCTTTTAACGAACGCTCCGCTTGCGCGATGATATGTTCTTTTGTCGTGTCATAATAGTTGAGCGTTTGACCCGGATTGAATGATCCTGTCAATTTGATGCCCGTTTTTGTGACGATCTCCATTTGGTCACGGAGTTCAGGCTTTAGTTTTAACGCTTCCCCAAATAATCCTTCACATGTATAACCACCATAAATATCCGCATGGTCAAACGTCGTGATGCCGAGTTCGAGACATTGTTCGATGAACGTGAGACGTTCCTGTGGGGTCATGTCCCAATCAGCGAGTCGCCACATTCCATGGATGACGCGTGAGAATGATAGTTCTTCTGTTAAAGCGATGCGTTGCATAATAACTCCTCCTTGGTTGTCAGTCGCTTTTCATTATACGTCTTCAAAGAAAGCGCGTCACTTGTCACCCCCTCGAGCAGTTTTAGCGTCAAATGAGCTTGTATGCGCTATGATGATAAAGAAGAGAAACAGGAAAGAGGCGTGACAGATGAGTGACTATAAACCATATGCGGACGTCACCTTCGAACGGGTGGGCGACTCGTTTCAGGTAATGGAGATGCACCCCGAGCTTCAGTTACACGGGATTGGACGCAGTGCGGCCGTGTTTCGTTTAAAAGAAAGGGACCGCGTCATTAAAGTGTTCTTTCCGGGATACGAACAAATCGCAATCGAAGAGGCAGCCATCTATGAAAAGCTAAAAGGGCTTCCTTATTTTCCGACTTGTTATGAAGTGGGTGACTCTTATTTAGTCATGGATTACATCGAAGGGAAGACGCTGTTTGAGTGTCTGACAGAGGGCATCTGGATTGACCCGTCTTATATCGAAATCGTGGACGAAGCACTTCGTCAAGCACGGTTGTTAGGATTGACCCCATCGGACGTCCATTTGCGAAACATTATTTTGACGCCGAACGGACAAGTTTTCTTGATTGATTTGGCACGCTTTAGACAAGGACAACAAATCGACCATCAGTGGGAAGACTTGAAGCGAATGTATCGTCTCTATCGCTATCGTTTCATGCCGAAACAGTATAATGAGGCCTTACTTAATCGAATCGCTTATTTGTATCGTAAGTTTGTGAACGATCCGGATTCTTGATCTGGGTCGTTTATCTTTTTCCGATTAGGGAACAGGAGTAACGTGTCCGAAATTGGAGAAGAAACGAAAGGGGAATGATGTATGGCTCATCGTATCTATGCGAACGAACTCGAAATGCTCCACGAATGTGTGGAAACGTGCAACTACTGTCTGGAATCTTGTTTAGAAGAAAAAGACGTACAGATGATGGTCGATTGTATCCGGCTCGACCGTGAATGTGCCGCGGCCTGTGCGTTTCTTGCCGAGGCAATGACGCGTGACTCGGCATTTGTCCCAGAACTTGCTCGAGCGTGTGCGGTCATCTGTAAAGCCTGTGCACAAGAGTGTGGGAAACATAAACACGCGCATTGTCAGGAATGTGCGCGCGTCTGTACAGAATGTGCTTCGATGTGTGACCGCCTAGCAGCATAGTCTGAGTGACTGGTCGATGGGACCGGTCACTTTTTTCGTGTCTTTTGAAGAGGGGATTCGTATAATAAAAAAAACGAGAAATGGGTGTTAGTATGATTCGTAACTGTCGGCGAGACGATCTTCAAATGATTTTACATATTTATAATGACGCAATCGTGAACAGCACGGCCGTCTATCATTATGAACCGGTAACACTCGAGAATAGGGTCGCCTGGTATGAAGAGAAGAAAGATCAAGACTGTCCAATCATCGTGTGGGTCGAGGATAGTGTCGTCATGGGATTTGCGACGTTTGGGCCATTCCGCCCGTGGCCGGCATACCACTACACAGTCGAGCATTCCGTGTACGTACACCCTAGCTATCGCGGGAAAGGGATTGGCAACAAATTATTAAAGGAAATCATCCGTATCGCAGAAGCGAGAGGAATGAAGACGGTGATTGGTGGGATTGACGCATCGAACGTGACGAGCATCCGTGCCCATGAAAAAGTTGGATTTGTACATTCAGGAACGATTCGAAATGCCGGGTATAAATTCGGAAAATGGCTCGATTTATCGTTTTATCAGCTCGATTTAGAGGGTCCTGCGTCACCTAAAGAGGGATGAACAGTCTAGAAAGGGTGCCCCTCCATACGATATACTGAAACGAGTGAATCGAATGGAGGAAAACATATGAACGAGTACCCGAATTGTCCCAAATGCCAATCGTCTTATGTGTATGAGGACGGTCCACTGCTCGTCTGCCCGGAGTGCGCCTATGAGTGGTCACCGAGCGAGGCAGCCGAAGCAGAAGCAGCGTCTCAAATCAAAGACGTGAACGGAAATCCGCTTCAAGATGGAGATACTGTCACTGTCATCAAGGATTTGAAAGTGAAAGGGACATCGCTTGTCGTCAAACAAGGGACGAAAGTAAAAGGGATTCGACTTGTGGACGGTGACCATGACATCGATTGCAAAATCGAAGGTCTCGGCGCGATGAAACTGAAGTCGGAGTTTGTGAAGAAAATCTAACATAACGTCAGACTGTCGACGAATTGGGGCGTGAAATGCGCCTTGGTTCGTCTTTTTTGTAAATTGTGACTTATGATAACATGTAAGCGTATTCAAAGTGTAAAGGAGGGAGAACATGTTATTGAAGAAAATGATTATCTTCCTCAGTGTGATTTCGTTATCTATATTAATGGGATGTGTTCAACAAGAACGAGAACTCGTTGTTGGCAATTATACTGATGCACAAACGATTGTGTACTCTGAAAATACGGTGACAGATAAAGAAAAGATTGATGACTTCAAAACGATAATTGAAGCAAGTTCGATCACAAATGAACGTCCAAAAGGGCTTCCTCAATATGTAGTGACCATCAATAACCCAGAGGAATCCACGATGGAATTGATGGTGAACTTTTGGAAAAATGACAACAACGAGTTCATTTTTTCAAAAGGAATAGAAAGTCGCGAATATTTTAAAGTTGATGAAGAACACATCAAGGATGTAAATGAACTCTTAGAATGATTGGAATGGTAAAAAATAGTATGTGCCTTATGTGGATATGAGATGATAATGAAGGCATTCTAAATCAAAAAAGAGGAGGGAGACATTTCGTGGGACAACGATTTGTATTGAAGTCAAAACAGCATATGAGCGGTGGAATTATAAAAATTGTCGTGGATAGCTATACAGGTGTTCACTATTTGATGACTAGCGGCTTAGGATTGAGTGGAATGACGCCTCTCTTAGATGAACATGGAAAAGTCGTCATTGAGAAGCCGAAATCGACTTCGTGAAATCGTGGAGTATAGAATTCATATAAAAACCAGGCTGATCAGCCTGGTTTTTTGTATAGACCGTATTATGAGAAGAATGGTTTATACTCGCGACGTTCGTGCATGACGGATACCCATTGGAGGGTCGTGAACTCCTCGAGTACCCATTCGCCGTTGAATCGTCCGAGACCGGAGTTTTTCTCGCCTCCGAACGGCATGTGCGGTTCATCGTTGACCGACTGGTCGTTGACGTGAATCATGCCGGTTTCGACTTTTCGTGCGAAATTGGTCGCACGGTAAACTGAACCGTGGACGGCACCACTTAATCCATACGGCAATTCATTCGAGAGACGGAGTGCCTCTTCGTCATCTTTAAACGACAGGATGACCGCAACCGGACCGAAGATTTCATTTTTCGCGAGTGGCATGTCATTCGTGACACCACTGAGGACGGTCGGTTCGAGGACGTTGCCGTCTGCTGTTCCACCGGTATGGACGGTCGCACCCGCATCGACGGTTTTTTCAATCTGTTCTAAGATACGATCGATTTGGTCGTGGTCGATGAGCGGACCGACTTGTGTGTCTTTTTCGTTCGGGTCACCCGCTTTTAACTGTTTAACACGCTCGACGTAACGTTCCACGAACTCGTCATGAATCGATTCGGCGACGAGGATTCGGTTTGTCGACATACAAATTTGCCCTTGATGGTAGAACTTGCTGTATACCGCTGATTCGACGGCACGATCGAGGTCGGCATCGTCGAGTACGACAAACACGTTGTTCCCACCGAGTTCAAGAGCCGTCTTCTTCAAGAGGCGACCCGCTTTCTCTGCGATTCCTTGACCAACCTCAGTTGAACCTGTGAACGAGATGAGACGCGGAATCGGATGTTCGACAATCGCATCACCGATTTCAGACCCTCGTCCGACGACGACATTGAGTACGCCTTTTGGAAGTCCTGCTTCTTCAAAGAGCGATGCGAACAGAAGACCACCTGTGACCGGTGTCGCTGTAGCCGGTTTGACGACGACCGCATTCCCGGTCGCGAGAGCAGTCACGATTGAACGAACAGCCAAATGGAACGGGAAATTCCAAGGACTGATGATTCCGATGACCCCGAGTGGTTTACGATAAACCCGATTTTCTTTGTTCGGCACGACCGAAGGTTTGATGAGTCCGTCCATACGGAATGGGAATGTCGCAGCTTCTTTGATGATAGCCATTGATGCGGCAAATTCGCCTTCTGCCTTGATTCGTGTACTGCCAGACTCTTTTACGAGCCAATCGACGATGAGTTCCTTGTTGTCCATCGTCACCTGGGCAAACTTCTCGATCAATTCCCGTCGTGCTTGCGGAAGCATGTCAGCCCAGTCCGTCTGAGACGCTTTGGCTGCTTCATAGGCACGATTCAAATCATCTTCATCCGCTGATTGAATCGAGAACAGTGTTTCGTTCGAGAACGGATTGACGTTGTCGATCGACTTCTCACTTGATCCGCTTACCCACTCACCATTGATGTACATTTTCGTAAAATCTGTATGCATGTAGAACACTCCTTTGTTTTTCTTCACCATAGGAAGTATTCACTTATTTTATAAAAATAAACATCTGAAAGTGTAACTAACTTGTTTTACAAAGTAGTTGTAAATGGGATTGGTTTCCATTACTATTATGTATAACAAGATAGTTGATTGAAAGTGAGGTCACGCCATGGCAATGAGTCAAATGTTAAAAGGTCTGCTTGAAGGATGTCTGTTAGCCATTATTAGTAAAGGTGAGACATATGGATATGAAATGTCTGAGAAACTACAGAATTATGGTTTTACAATGGTGAGCGAAGGAAGTATATACCCGGTGTTATTGCGTATGAAAAAAGATGGGTGGGTCGAAACGATTCAAAAGACTTTACCGTCAGGAGGTCCAAAGCGGAAGTACTATATTCTGACAGAATCCGGACAACAGGAATTACTCGCCTTTAAACAGCGATGGGCTGAAGTATCGAATGGTGTGAACCGTGTACTCGAGGAGGATGAATAAGCATGGAACTTTCAAAGAAAAGTCGTGATTTTTTAGATGATTTGTCGGTATATCTGATATCAAGCGGGAAATCTGAGACTGAGGTGAAAGATATTGTCTTTGAATTAGAGGATCATTTGCTAGAAGCGGAGCAAGCAGGGAAGGATGTGGACGATGTCATTGGACAAAGTCCGAAATCCTATATGCAATATATTGGTCGCGAGATGGCATTCGATAAGAAGGGGTTTATGAAAATCATCGCAATGATCATTCTCAACTTATTCGCTTATATCATCATTGGGAACTTCATTGAAGGTGAGATGACGTTCTCGACGATTCAAATGGTTGGGTTTCCACTAGTGGCCTTACTCTTCTTGTTGGCTGCCTCACAAGCATTCCGAGCGATATCGATTCGCACAAAAGAAAGCAAATTTAGAAATATACTAACTTATAGCTTACTTGCTACATTACCAATGTTATCTTTTCTCGGCTTGATGGTGCTTGATATTTTTATTGAAACGCCAACGGTTACATTCGGTTCGAACGGTCAACTTGTATTATTCGTAGTTGCTGTGATCATATTACTTATAACCTCTGTATGGACAAAGACATGGATTAATTTAATCATCCCGATTCTTTTGTACGTACCTCAATATGCATTTTCCCGCACAAGTTTACCATTTGAGCAACAATCGATTTTTTCGATGTTGATTTTATTCATTGGAATGGCGATTTTCTTTCTTGTCTGGGCCAAGAAGAATAAAGAAGATTAAGTTTGATATGTTGTCCATTCGGTTCATCGTTAAGAAGAGATGAAGGGAGATTGCGTTCATCTCCCTTTTTTGATGTTCGTTTCTACTTCCTGTACAGTTAGACGAAGAGAGGGGTTAGAAAGAAATATGAAACGTTATGAAGCGATTTTATTTGATATTGATGATACGTTATTAGATTTTAAACAAAGTGAGCACGTCGCCTTGGAACAATTACTCGCATCCTACAATGTCCGGATGACGGATGAAGTGAAGGCTCGGTATGTCGACATTAACAGCGGCCTATGGCGCGCATTTGAGCGCGGCGAAGTAGACCGTGAAGAAGTACTCGTCGGTCGTCACACGAAACTGTTCAATTCGCTCGGACTCACGGTCGACGGTCCGCAGGTCGAACAGCAGTATCGAGACTACTTACATGCAGGCGTACACATGGTCGACGGTGCGTTAGAGATTGTTCAAACGCTGAGCGCGGACTATCCGCTCTATATCGTCACAAACGGTGTGACGGAGACGCAATTTAAACGGTTAGAGTCATCGGGACTATTGCCGTACTTCCAAGACGTCTTCGTATCGGATGCGACTGGCTCGCAAAAACCGATGAAGCCGTTCTTTGACTACGTCTTTGATCGAATCCCGAACGTAAAGCCAGAGAAGGGCTTAATCATTGGCGACTCAGTCACGGCAGACATCGCCGGTGGGCGGATGTACGGCCTAGATACATGTTGGTTCAATCCGAATGAAGCGGCTGCGACGATGGAGTCGACGTACGAGATTCGACATTTAAACGAGTTGAAATCGCTTCTCTAAGTTCAAGCCGGATTTAGTGAATGAGACGGCAAACGATTCGGTAGTTGTGCGAGTACTTCTGGATAGAGCGTGACCTCTCGAAGACGGTCAAGTTTTTGCCAACGATAGATGAGGTGATCTCCTTCAGGTCCGTAAAAGTCTCCTTCTTGGAGCGGGAGGTCACCGTCTACATAAAAGTACAGTCCAATCTCATGAAACGGTTGGTCGTTGTAGGTAAACAAGTTCTCGTGGACGAAGGCGAACGTGGTATCGGTCACGCGCATATCCAATTCTTCATGTAGCTCGCGTGCGAGGGCGGTTGCGGCTTCTTCACCGAGCGTCACGCGACCACCAGGCAGTGCCCAAAAGTCATCCCGGATATTTCGGTGAATCAATACGTGTCCGTCTTTCACGAAAATACCGGCGACGCGGTAATTGAAGACGCCTTGTTCAGTCGGGAATACGAGGTCCATCTATATCACTTCCAATCTTTGTCATATGTTTTAGTATACCTGAAGGAGGGATATTATGTTTCAACCACATACGCAATATCGAGACGAAGATTTCCGCGACGTGACACTCCGTGACGAAGAGCTGTCACACGTCACGTTCGAGAACTGTCGCTTCACATACGTCGATGCGACGGAACTACAAACGGAACGCTGTCAGTTCATCAACTGTGATTTTACCGATTCGAAATGGAATGCGTCCCGTCATGTCGGCAGCTCATTTTTGAATTGTCAGTTCCATGGTGCCAATTTGTTCACGAGTGAGTTTGAGCAATGTAAAATGACGGGGTCTTCCTTTGAGGAGAGCCAGTTTGAGGGCGTACATGTCAAAGAAGGGGACTGGTCATTCGTCAACCTTCGTCACGTGTCTCTTAAGAAAATGGATTGGTCCCACGTTCGTTTGGTTGAGGCGGACCTATACGGTGCTGATTTGACCGAGACGGTTTGGCATCAGACGGACTTGTCACGGGCGACACTTCAACATGCGGTGTGCCGTGGTGCCGACTTCAGAGGAGCATTTGTCGACGGGGTTGATTTTTCGAACGTGACCTTACAACAAACAAAACTAGACGCGATGCAAGCAATCCAAGTCGCGCGCTCATTGGGGGCGATTATAGAATGAAACCGGAACAAATTATTGAACAGTTGATTGCGTTCGCGAAAGAACGTGAACACATCCGAACGGTTGTCTTGAACGGCTCGCTCGTCAATCCGAACATCCGCCCAGACCCATACCAGGATGTTGACCTTGTTTTTTACGTAGAAGATGTGAGAGCGGTTGCGACCGATCGCTCATGGATCGACATGTTTGGAGAAGTCTTGATCATGCAGACACCTGAAACGTTTGATTTCGAACGACATGTAACGTTTTTGGTGCAATATGTAGACGGACACCGTATTGATTTGACAATTCGAAGCATAGAGCAACTTGATGAGATGCTCGAAGCTGATTCGCTCAGTCAGATTGTGTTTGACCGAGATCATCATCCGAGTGTGACACCTTCAGATAACACATACCGTGTGACACGCCCGTCTGCTGAAGAATATGCGGCTTGCTGGAATGAGTTTTGGTGGGTGTCACTCTATGTTGTCAAAGGAATCAAGAGACATCAGGTGTTATATGCGCTCGATCACCTCGACATCATGCGAAATATGCTCCGTCAGATGATGGAATGGAATATCGGCTATGCGACGAACTTTTCTGTGAATCTTGGAAAATCGGGTGACGGGATGCGCGACCACTTGCCTGAAGAGCTGTGGGAAATGCTCGGGGCGACATATGCCTCAGCTGAGCTGAGCGCAATCGAAGACACACATGACCGCTTGCAATCACTCTTCTTCTTTTGCGCGCAGCGTGTCGCGGAACAAGGTGAGTTCGTGTTCCGGGAAGAAGAAGCCAGACGCGTCCGTGCCGCATGTGCAACACTTCGACATTCGAACGATTAATGAGGCCGTGAGCCGGGAAACGCTCCTTATAGAGAAAGGAGCGTTTTTTCATGAATCCATATACGACATTTATTGCCCTTTTAGTCGGAAGTCTTGTCCTCTTTGTCGGCATTCGCTTAAAAAAATGGCCGATCATTTTGGTCGCGATGCTTCCCCTTGGTCTCGTCGCATTTAATATGTTCTTACTCATCACGGGGCGCTAGGACATGTTCACTTGTCTTTTTGATACATCGATTTGATGAAGAAGGCACTCGGTAACAAAATGCCGATGGCGCCTTCGATGATGGCGAATAATCGGGTCAAACCAATCGGCAACAAATCACCAAATCCGATTGATAATAAAGTGACCCCGCTGAAATACAGGAGGTTCTCCCAAGTCGGTTCAACGGCATTCATGGATTCGAGTGAAGTCACAAGAATGACTGAATCACGAGACAAAGCATAATAAATCAATGTGAATCCTAACATGACACCAAATAGGCTAACGAACAACTGAGCGAACAATCTCCCGTCAAATCCTGTTTGCTTGTACGTTTTACGTTTGAAAAACCAAAACACGTTCAAACTGATGAAGAGTAACGCAATGGTTAACAAAATCGTATTCAATCCGGACACATCCTTTTCATGTAAATGAGTTCATTTATCCATTCCCGAAGCGAAGAATGAAAAACAGAATCGGAAAAGGTTTGCAATTGATGAAAAGATTGATAGAATGTGGTCGAAGACGACTGAATTTCATAATGTTTGCCACTAGGGGAGTCGCGTCACGCGGCTGAGATGGACATGGTCCAGACCCTTCGAACCTGATCTAGTTCAAGCTAGCGTAGGGAAGTGGGCGAGACGACTCATATGGCTTCACCTAGATATGACTGTTCGAGACGCCGCTTCCGTTATGGGAGGCGGCGTCTTTTTATCTGTTATAAGGGGGAGTTATTATGAAATTTACAGATCACTTACGTCAGGAAGCGGATGGATTGTTTGAAGCAAGCTTTCATCATCCGTTCGTTCTTTCACTCGGGGAAGGGACGCTCGACGAGAAGAAGTTCAGACATTACGTCATGCAAGACTCTTACTATTTGAATCAATTCTCAAAAGTGCAGGCCAAAGGAGCGACGCTCGCACCGACAATGGAACTATCGAGCCGCTTTTTGACGCATGCGTTGCACACGATTGAGGCGGAACTCTCACTTCATCGTGAGTTCTTTACGATGCTCAACGTGACAGACGTGGAACTTGCGACATTCGAGCCGGCACCGACCGCGTATGCGTATGCCCTACACATGCAACAGGCAGGACCGACACTCGGTGATGTACTGGCATCGATTCTTCCGTGTTACTGGGTGTATTACGAGATTGGTGAACGCTTAAAGGATAAGCGCCCCGACCATCCGATTTATTCGGCTTGGATTGCGACGTACGGTTCGGAGTGGTTCCGTGAGCTAGTGGAAGAACAGATTGATCGATTGGATGAATTGGCTGGGCAAGCGACAGAAGAAGAGCGGCTTCGTTACACGAAACTCTTCTTGAAGAGTTGCTACTACGAAGTTGCCTTCTGGGAAATGGCATGGACACTCGAATCTTGGACGTTGTCACAGGAGGTCAACCAATGAGACATGAGATTTGGAGTGAGATTCGAAAGCAGGCACCGTTGATCCACAACATCACAAACACGGTCGTCGCCAACTTTTCGGCGAATGGACTGCTCGCCATCGGTGCCTCTCCAGTCATGGCAGATGCGATTGAAGAAGTGGCAGAGATGACGTTTGTGAGCGATGCGCTCGTGTTAAACATCGGGACACTCGGCACGATGACTGAGGCGACGATGATTCGTGCGGGGCAGGCGGCGAACGAAGCGGGATGTCCGATTGTACTCGATCCGGTCGGTGTCGGGGCGACGTCGTTCCGTCGAGATGTGGTCGAGCGGATCCTTCGCCACGTCCGTGTATCGGTCATTCGTGGGAATGCAGGAGAAATCGCGACATTGATTGGCGTTGATTGGACAGCACGAGGTGTGGATGCGGGTGACGGGGCGTATGAACCAAGTCAATTGGCACTCGAAGCGGCGAAACGATATGGATGTGTCGTGGCCGTGACCGGAAAAGAAGATCTGGTCAGCGATGGAAGTGTCGTCATAGAAGTTCATGGTGGGACAAAACGGATGACTGAAACGACCGGTACAGGCTGTCTACTCAGTGCGGTCGTCGGAGCATGTCTAGCGGTCGAAAGGAATGCACTCAAGGCAACGGTAACAGCCGTTTCGGGATATGCCTATTGCGGAGAGTTGGCGAGCGAACGGGCAGAAGGACCAGGAGATTTTCCGATTCACTTTTTAAATGCCCTTCATCAATTGACGCACTATACAATCCCGACGAATCGAATCGAGGTGTCGACATCATGAGACCACAAGTCTTGACGATTGCAGGATCTGATTCAGGGGGCGGAGCTGGTATTCAAGCCGACTTAAAAACGTTTCAAGAGCTCGGTGCGTTCGGGACAAGTGTACTTACCGCCATCACAGCCCAGAATACACTCGGCGTGCATGGGATTGAAGCGATTTCCCCGGAAATGATCACTCGGCAAATCGATGCAGTGGCCAATGACTTTCAGATTACAGCATGCAAGACCGGCATGTTGGTAGATGCGGAGCGAATTGAAGCGGTAGCCGCAGCACTTGAACGTCATCGTTTTCAACACGTCGTCGTCGATCCTGTCATGGCGGCGAAAGGGGGCGCTTCTCTGTTACAAGATAGCGCGGTCGAGGCACTTCGGACGAAGCTGTTGCCATATGCGACGGTCGTGACGCCAAATATCCCTGAGGCAGAGGTATTGGCCGGAATCAAGATTCGAACAGAGGCAGATCAGATGAAGGCCGCTCAATTGATTCGGGCACTCGGTGTCGATGTCGTCATCATCAAAGGTGGACATATGGAAGGTGTGAAGGCCGTCGATTTGATTGTGTCCGAATCTGAAGTGTTTCAAGTGAGCGCACCCCGCGTTCGGACGAAAGACACACATGGTACGGGATGTACGTTCTCTGCAGCTTTGACGGCTGAGCTGGCATACGGAAAGACACTTCGTCAAGCTGTCGCGGACGCGAAGCAATTTATCCATCAGGCGATCACGCATGGATTATCGATTGGACAAGGACATGGACCGACAAATCATTGGGGACATCGTTTAGCGAAAGAAGAGGTGGTTACCGTTGACGTCATGTACGAAACAAGCGCTCGCTAAGCAACTTCGTCTTTATTTTGTGTGTGGGACGACGGATACATCTGATTTGGTGGGGACACTCGAAACGGCACTTCGATGTGGTGTGACATGTTTTCAATTTCGCGAAAAAGGTAAAGATGCATTGTATGGAGATGAAAAAGAAGCAATGGCAAGGACGCTCCAACAGGTATGTCGACAAGCGAACGTTCCATTCATCATCAATGATGATGTGGATTTAGCACTCGCCATCCATGCGGACGGTGTGCATGTCGGACAAGACGATTTGCCTGCCGAACGGGTTCGTGCACAATTAGGACCTGACAAATGGTTAGGGGTGTCGGTCCATACGATGGAGGAAGTAAGTGCAGCTCTTCCATTCGCAGATTATGTCGGGATTGGCCCGATTCATGCGACGAAGAGCAAGTTAGACGCGGGACGTGTGCGCGGGACGGAACTGATTCAGCAAGTTCGTCAGCGATATCCGCGGCTTCCGATTGTGGGGATCGGAGGTATTCTTCCGGAGCATGTTCCTTCCATCATTCATGATGGGGCAGACGGCGTTGCCGTCATCTCTGCCATTGCCTCTGCACCGGACGTAGCAACGGCTACCCGGCGTTTCGCTTGTCTCTGAATTTAATTCTTGAGGAGGAAGACAGATGAACGTATTTGTAATCGGTGCAAACGGCCAGATTGGCCATCAATTGGTGGAAAAGTTACACAATGAAGGGAAGCATCACGTCACAGCGATGGTGCGTAAAGAAGAGCAACTCAATGACTTCAAGTCAAAAGGATACAACGCCGTACTCGGTGACCTTGAAGGTTCAGTGGCAGACTTGGAAAAGGCAATCGACGGAATGGATGTCATCGTGTTCGCAGCCGGTTCTGGTGGAAGCACTGGAGCAGACAAGACACTCTTAATTGACCTAGATGGTGCAGCGAAGAGTATCGAAGCAGCACAAGCGAACGGGAACATCAAACACTTCGTCATGGTCAGCGCCTTGAAAGCAGAGGATCGCTCAGCTTGGCCAGATTCGATGAAGCCTTACTATGTAGCGAAGCATCATGCCGATCGCTTACTCGAACAGAGTGGACTCACATACACGATTGTACGTCCGGGCGCATTGACAGATGATGCGGGAACGGGCAAAGTGAACACGCAATTCGAGGGAAGTGGAGAGATTCCACGCGAAGACGTGGCATCATTCTTGGTGCACGTCCTTCATAACCATTCAAACGCGCAGAACAAAGCAATCGATTTGATCAAAGGGGATACCCCGATCGAAGAAACGTTATAAGTGTGTGACACGAAGAACGGGATGTGAACCATCCCGTTTTTTGTCGCGTTAAAGAGGGAAAAGAACGCAGAATAACGAAATAGAAGAATACGAACAGATGAGGAGGTCCCGCATGACCGAGATGTTTATTTATCTGGCGGTCTATTTGTTACCGTCATTTTTGCTCGGATTTTTAGCACTCGATGTCTTTCAACGCAATCCGAATAAAGTAGAGCATCGTTTGCTGAGCCTGTTTGTGTTCGGTTATTCGATGCT
The DNA here is from genome assembly GCF_037619445.1 of Exiguobacterium sp. USCH10. Lineage (GTDB taxonomy): Bacteria > Bacillota > Bacilli > Exiguobacteriales > Exiguobacteriaceae > Exiguobacterium > Exiguobacterium aestuarii_A. The sequence continues at coordinate 57,659 of NZ_JAQPZO010000013.1, forward strand.
CTTCTTGGCTGAATTTGTCCGCCACCTATCTCCGATTGAATACAGTCCGGCACTCATTGCGTATTGGTTTGGGAATGCCGGCATCTTCATCTTTATCTTTTCTGTTCATTTCATATTAAGTATCACAGGCGTCGGAGCAAAGGCACCGAAGTGGCTGTATCCTTGGGTCGTCTATTTGCCGTTGATTCCCGTCATATTGACGTATATCCGGCGAGAGAACATCATCAACAGTCAGCAGTTTGAGCAAGTGGGGATCTGGATTTATCCCGAGTTCAACGCTTCTTATTTGATTACGCTGACCGTCGGGAACATCTTTCACATATTGATCATCGGTCTCATTTTTTATGCTCTCAAACGTGCGGAACGAAGAGAACACCAACGCGTGTTGCGCATGCTTTTTTGGACGGCAAATGTCGTATTGTTATGGGATGTTGTCTTCGGTTATTTTCAATTCCGTGGGTTCATTCCGCCGTACTCTTATATGTATGGAGGGCTCGTATGGGCAGTGGCGCTCGTCATCGCAATGAATCGTTTGGATTTCTTGACCTCTTACGTGAAACGATACGGGACACTGTATAACTTGAATCCATCTGCCATCTTGTTGATTGATCCCGATGGAAAAGTGGAAAGTGCGAATCCAGCAGCGCGCACACTCTTTCATACGGTCCGTGTCGTAAATGAACGCTTTGTCGATTTATTACCGGAAAAGAAAAAGGCGGAGTGGATGGAGCATTATCATCAACATTTCCAGACTCGCAAAAAGTTTTTAGAGTTCGAGACGAAGATTATGACGAAATCCGGGCAAGAGCGGTATGTCGTCATTGATGGGGACTTTGTTGATATCGATCGAACGATCCATGGGATGATTATCATTCGAGACGTTCATTCGTTCAAAGAAGCCGAGCAAACAATCCGTTTCTTTGCCTATCATGACCCACTGACGAAGTTGGCCAATCGACGTGCGTTTTATGAACAGGCAGACCATGCGTTACTAAGTTCCTCAAGATTATCTTTATTGATTATTGATTTGGACGGTTTCAAAGCGGTCAATGATACGTATGGTCACCAAGAGGGCGATCATTTCTTAACGCATTTAGGTGGATTGTTAGAAGCATCAACGCGAGATATCGGCTTGGCTTCCCGTGTTGGAGGTGATGAGTTTTATATCTACTTAGTCGATCTGACGGAATCTGAAGTACTCGCATTTATTCATGAACTTCAGATGACGTTGAATCGGAATCCATACAGAACGCCGGATGTGACGATTCCAATCCGGGCAAGTATTGGGGTCAGTCATGCGCCGGATCAAGGGACGAACTTGGATACGCTGATTCATAAAGCGGACCAGGCGATGTATCAAATCAAGCAGGACGGAAAAAACGATTATGCGATTTATGACGAGGCGTTACATGGCCCGAAATAAAGGGAACATAGAAGTGTTTGATGATGAAGAGGAGGATGGAACATGTCAGAAAGACCGTTAGTCACGATGCGCGCCGAGGGAGAAGCGGGAGGCGTCAAGACGAATGTACGTGTAGGTGAGCACACCCCATTTATCGTAGATGAGCCGGAACGACTCGGTGGAACGAATATGGGGCCGAATCCGCTTGAGTACCTTCTCGGTGCGTTATCGTCTTGCACGACCATCATGATTGCCTATGTCGCACAGGACTTGAACTTTGATTACGAGGGTGTCCATTTCGTGACGGAAGGGACACTCGATCCGAGAGGGTTCCAAGGGATGGAAGGTGTCCGAACTTACTTTGAGTCAGTTCAGATGAAGATCGTACTCGATACGACTGAATCGGATGAGCGAATTGCCGAATTACAAAAAGGTGTCGAGGCACGATGCCCGATTCATAATTTGATGCATGAAGCGGACGTGGAAATGACGGCAGAATGGACTCGGAAATAAGGATGAGGGCGACCTCATCTTTTTTACATAGACATTGGGAAAAGCGTACGGAGGGAAGACGAATGCATCACCGACCGATGACGCGTGAATGGGCAAGTCAAATTCAAGAATGGACGTACGGAGCTCCTTATGATTTCTATAATCAGTCGCCTTCTGAAGAGGGGATTGACGAATTGATGACGTATCAGGCGATGGTAGAAGAACACGAGCTGATTGGTTTCTATTGCATCGGTGTTGCTGCGCAAGTGCCAAATTCGACATATCTGTATTCGTCAGACTTCACAGACATTGGGTTTGGGATGAGACCTGACTTGACGGGTAAAGGACGCGGACGATCGTTTGTGGAATACGTCATAAAGAGAGCGGCGGAACGAGGGAAACCGCTCCGTCTAACTGTCGCCTCTTTCAACGAGCGTGCGATTCATCTATATGAAACGCTTGGATTTTGTACAATCACATCGTTTGAGCGAAATGAGGTTCCGTTCCAAGTGATGGTGCGCGATTAACCGTACTGTTTCTGATGTGCCTTTTTACGTCGTAAATAATCCTCGTCGGCACGGAGTTGATCCCAATACGTTTTAAAGATACGGGCAGACTCTGCTTTCTCTTCGTCGATTTCGCGCTCGTGGATGTCACCGTCTTCTTTATATTTACGTCCTCCTTTATAATTGGCGTAGCGTCGGGCCCGCGTGTAGCCCATTTGGATGAACTTTCGGGCCATGTCCATCCCGACGAAATCGTCGTTCGCGCGATACGCTTCAAACAATTCCATGATTTCTTCAGCAGATTGTTTCGCAATCTCTGGCGTCTTGAATCGCCAATGGGGCAAAATCTCACTTTTATACGGCTCAACGAGTAGTACCCCTTGTTCACCACGGCCGACTCGGTACAGTTCCGGTTGTTGCCGGAAGTCGATTTCATCGAAGTTTAAGTCATAATCAAATGGCATGTTTATTCCTCCTCGCCTAACGTTTTCCCATTAGGTCGGGGAAAGAAACAACTTGAAGGAAAAGGATGGGTTTGTATGATCAAGATGGAGACAGAACGATTGATCTTAAGAGCATTTACGCTAGAAGACGCAGAGGATATGTATCGTTATGCTAAAGACGAACGTGTCGGACCGATGGCCGGTTGGGCGCCACATGAATCCGTTGAAGAGACGAAAGACGTCATTCGACTGTTTATTGAGGAAAAAGATGTGTGGGCGATTGTTTTGAAAGAAACCGGGCAAGTGATTGGTAGCATCGGATTACACGACCGAAGACCGGATCCTACGATTCAACATGAGGCCCAACGTGAAATCGGTTATGTACTCAGCCCCGATTATTGGGGGCACGGCTATGTGCCGGAAGCCGTTCAGGCGATGATTCGATTTGGATTCGAAGCGTTAGGGCTGGAGCGGATTTGGTGCGGCTATTTCAGCTTCAATGACCAATCCCGACGCGTCGTTGAGAAATGTGGGTTCACCTATGCGTTCACGAAAACACAAGAATTGACCCGACTCGACGGACGAACGGTAGAATGCCTCGTCTATGTCCAACTAAATCCGACGTTCTCTACACATTGAAGCGCTGTTTCGATGTGTTTTTTCATGAAATCATAAAAATCCCTTGATATGTAACCGGTTACACATTAAGATGGTTTTGTAAGCGTTTCCAGAACGGAGGATGTCAAATGGCGACCATCAAACAAGTGGCAAAACATGCGAACGTCTCAGTGGCGACCGTATCACGCGTCATGAATAAAAGCGGATATGTGAGCGAAGAGGCGAAAGAAGCGGTCGAAAGGGCGATTGCGGAACTGAATTACGCACCGAACCGAGTCGCTCGTTCGCTCTATAAAAAATCGTCGAACTTGATTGGACTCATCATGCCAGATATCACGAACCCGTTCTTTCCACAGCTGGCTCGGGCGATTGAGGATGTCGCCAATCAGCATGGGTATCAAGTCGTCTTATGCAACACAGACGAACAACTCGAAAAAGAGCAGACGTATTTGGTCGCCTTGCAGACGATGCATGTCGACGGGCTGATTATCACCACGAACCATTCGCACAACCCGAATTACGAGACGTTGGATTTACCGATGGTCGCGCTCGACCGAATCGTGAAGGCTGGAATCGACGCCGTTGTATCGGATGGTTACGAGGGCGGAAAGTTGGCAGCCGACACGTTGTTACAACGCGGTGCGACACGACTGGCTCACATTGCCGGACCTGATCATCTCAAGACGGTCAAGCGTCGGACCGAAGGATTTGTCGAAGTGGCAGGCGACAAGCTCGTCGGGATGACCGAGTCCACGTTCACGTTCAAAGACGCCTTGAAAGCGTCCCAAGAGCTGTTCGATCATGCATGGCCGTTCGACGGCATCTTTGCAGCAAACGATGTGATTGCAGCCGCAGTATTGCAGGAAGCAGTTCGTCGAAACATTCGTGTCCCAGAAGAGCTACAGGTCATCGGATATGACGGAATCGAGCTAGGGGAGATGACGTCTCCGCCGCTGACGACCATCGTTCAACCGATTTATGAGATGGGGCGAGTGGCGACAGAACGATTGCTCGATTTGATTGAGAAAAAAGATACACGACCGAGAGAGATGCTGTTACCGGTCACGTTACTTGAAAGACAAACGACAAAGCGGAAGGAGAAATAAAGAATGAAACGCATTGTTGTCATTGGCAGTATATCGATGGACCTTGTCGTCACGTCCGACAAACGTCCGCAAGCAGGGGAAACCGTCATCGGCGAGTCGTTCCGTACCGTTCCAGGAGGGAAAGGTGCGAACCAAGCGGTCGCTGCTTCTAAGTTAGGAAGTACGGTGCAGATGGTCGGTTGTGTAGGGAACGATCCGTTCGGTCAGCAGATTGTTGAGAACTTCAAACAGCACGGCGTCGATGTCGCGCACGTTCGGGTCATACCGAATGAAGTGACGGGGACGGCCCACATCGTATTGGCGGAAGCAGATAATTCGATTGTCGTCGTCCAATCGGCGAACAAGCAGGTCATCTTCACGGAAGAGGAACTAGATCAGTTACTCGATGAGCAGTCGTTCGTACTCTTACAGCTCGAAATTCCAATCGAAACGGTCAAACAAGTGACCGCTTACTGTAAGGAGAAAGGGATTCCGATGCTCCTCAATCCGGCACCGTCGCAACCACTCCCGCCAGAAGTGATTGAAGACGTCACGTACTTGACGCCGAATGAACATGAATGCCGGGATTTATTTAAGGGATTGTCCGTGGACGAAGTGCTTGAACGATATCCGAACAAGTTACTCGTGACAGAAGGCGTCCGAGGTGTTCGATTCCATGATGGACGAGAAGTGCGGCATGTGCCAGCTATCCGAGCGAACGTCGTCGACACGACAGGAGCCGGTGACACGTTCAACGGTGCGCTCGCTGTCTCCCTGATCGAACAAGAGGATTTGGAGACGGCCGTACGGTTTGCCGTCGTCGCATCCGGCATGAGCGTCGAAGGCTTTGGTGCACAAGGTGGTATGCCGACACGAGAAGATGTACAACAACGATTGGAGCGCGTCTGATGAAAAAACAAGGGATATTAACAAAAGTAGGCGAGAATTCTCCCTCCTCTAAGCGTCTCGGGGCGTAGCCCGGCGTAGGTGGGAGATGAATCGCCCGGTCCAACAGTTTGCTCTCCCTGTGACAGATATGACGAACAAAAGTTCGTCATTCCGTCAGATTCTCCCTCCCTCTCCACGGGTATCGGATGAGGAAGACACATCACAATCTTCTGAGGGGAGGAGGGACAGACATACTGAAAGGCTACACATACAGGCTCCACCCGACGCCGGCACAGGCCGAGTTCCTCATCAAGACGATCAGCTGCGCCCGGTTCATCTACAACAAGCTGCTCGAGGACCGGATCGCCATCCGCGAGGAGACGAAGGCGGGGAGCGGGACGAGACGGAAACCGGCGACACCCGCCTCTTACAAGCCCCTGTTCCCGTTCCTCGCCGAGGCGGACAGCCTCGCGCTCGCGAACGCGAAGCTGAACCTCGACACGGC
>NZ_JAQPZO010000014.1:0-53529 GCF_037619445.1 Exiguobacterium sp. USCH10
AACACGGAAGTTAAGCGTCTCAGCGCCGAAAGTAGTTGGGGGATCTCCCCCTGTGAGGATAGGACGTTGCCAGGCAACAACAGAGAGAACGACCGAGCATACGCTCGGTCGTTTTTTTATTGATTGGCGGTGCTCTCTATGAGAGCATCGCTTTTCGTTTGCCTTTTTTTAAATCAATGATAAAATATAGTCAAAAGTCAAAGATGGTCAGAGGGTGGTGGAGATGAGAAATATTTCGGATGTTATCGAACAGTATTTGAAGCAAGTATTGAAGGAAAGTCAGGCAAATGCAATCGAGATTAAACGCCAAGATATCGCGCAACGATTCGAATGTGTCCCATCCCAAATCAATTATGTCATCAACACACGTTTTACCGTCGAAAAAGGATATTTAGTAGAAAGTAAACGAGGTGGCGGTGGATATATTCGGATCCGACGCGTCATCTTACATGAAAAACAGGATGTGCTCTCTAGTTTGATGGATATCATTCATGAGCATCCACGTCTGAATGAACAACTCGTTGAAAATGTACTCGTGCGATTAGTAGAAGAACAAATGATGCACGAACAAGAAGCGCAATTGATTTACCATCTCTTATCAGATGAAGCATTACACTTACAAGTTGATGATCGCTCTTTTATTCGACGTCAACAATTGCTGGCACTGATGAAAGTACTTCGTTATCGTAATGGGGGATAAGTCGTATGTTATGCGAACGTTGTAAACAACGACCTGCTGTCAATGAAGTCGTTGTGATGGAACAAGATATACCCGTAAAAAAACGATTATGTCGACAATGTACGGTAGAACTGATGACAGGATATGTACCAGTCGTGAAGCGATGCCCGACTTGTCAGATGACACGCCAAGACCTGTTGCGCGTACGAAAAGCAGGATGCGCTACATGTTATACCGTATTTCGGGATGAATTGATTAAAATCACTCGTCAATATCAACAAGGACATGATCATCATATCGGTTCAATCCCTGACCAGCTACGCACGCCACATGAACGGATTGAAGAACGGCTCGAAAAGTTGGCAGGGGAGTTGAACCGCGCTGTCGAACAAGAAGATTATGAACGGGCAGCACGCATTCAAAAAGAAATGAAGCAATTAGAAGGGCAGGGAGATGTCTGATGGAAACTTTCCTAACACATCCACTTGGTCCAAAAATGAAAGAACGTGCCAAGCTCGATGATTTGGTCGTTTCTACAAGAATTCGACTGGCGCGTAATGTCAAAGACACGGTATTCTCTCCCGTACTTTCTAAAGAAGGAGAACGTCAGCTTTGCGATCGTCTAGAAGGGCGTCTACGTGGGTTGAAAGGATTCGAATATCTTCATATGCGTGATTATGATGAAGTGACACGACAGGCGTTGATGGAGAAACACCTCATTAGCCCAGCCGTTGCAACCAATGAAGAGAGTGCGGTCTTCTTAAGTGAAGATGAAACCATCAGTGTATTGATTAATGAGGAAGACCATTTACGCATTCAAACGCTACTTCCGGGATATCAAGTGAAAGAGGCGTTTGAATTAGCGAAACAAGTTGATGCATTATGTGCAGAATCCCTATCGTATGCGTTTGATGAACAGTTAGGCTATTTGACGACATGTCCGAGTAATATCGGAACAGGACTTCGTGCCTCGGTCATGTTACACTTGCCGGGACTCACCTTAACGGGACGAATCAGTCCAATCTTACGAGAACTTCGAAAATTGGGCTATACGATTCGAGGTCGTTATGGTGAAGGTAGTGATGCAGCGGGGCGCTTGTTCCAACTGTCGAATCAACGGACATTAGGGAGTCACGAGTCACAGTTGCTGGCTGACTTTATGGAAGTGACAGAACAAGTGATTCAAGCAGAGCGTCATGCGCGCGAAGAACTCGTTGCGAATCGACAGGAAGAGTTAGAAGATCAATTTTATCGATCATATGGTATTTTGCGATATGCAAAGTTACTATCTTCTACTGAAGCCATCGAACGATTATCTGATTTACATTTGGCGAGTGACCTAGGGATTTTGTCTGATTGGAGTCCACCAAAGTTCCATGAACTCATTGTTCGGCTACAATCAGGTTTTCTACAAAAACATTTCGGGAAAACATTATCTACGCAAGAACGGGATCGAGAACGAGCGACCCTCGTTCGTCGAACGTTAGATCAAGGCTTAGTTTGATCCAACTACAAGGAGGTTTTGTCAATGATGTTTGGACGATTTACAGAACGAGCACAGCGCGTATTAGCTTTAGCACAAGAGGAAGCAGTACGTCTTGGCCATCATAATATTGGTACAGAACATATTTTATTAGGATTGGTTCGTGAAGGAGAAGGGATTGCGGCAAAAGCGCTCTTCGCTCTCGGATTGACTTCTGAAAAAATTCAACAAGAAGTAGAATCATTGATTGGACGCGGTTCTGAGAATGGGTCGACGATTCACTACACGCCACGTGCGAAAAAGGTCATTGAACTCTCGATGGACGAGGCACGTAAACTAGGACATTCATATGTTGGAACGGAGCACATCCTTCTTGGATTGATTCGTGAAGGCGAAGGTGTCGCAGCACGTGTTCTCAATAACCTTGGAATCAGTTTGACGAAAGCGCGTCAACAAGTATTACAGCTTCTCGGTAACACGGAGTCTTCTTCAAATGCTTCACAACCAGGCGCGAGCGCTGCAACCCCAACACTTGATGGGTTGGCACGCGACTTGACGCAACAAGCACGTGAATCGCGTTTAGACCCAGTCATCGGCCGCGCAGGTGAGATTCAACGTGTCATTGAAGTCTTATCTCGTCGTACGAAAAACAACCCGGTTCTTATCGGAGAGCCAGGTGTCGGGAAAACGGCAGTAGTCGAAGGTCTCGCTCAACAAATTATTAACAACGAAGTACCTGAAACACTTCGCAATAAACGAGTGATGGTACTCGACATGGGTACACTCGTAGCAGGTACGAAATATCGTGGTGAGTTTGAAGATCGATTGAAAAAAGTAATGGACGAAATTCGTCAGGCAGGAAACGTCATTCTCTTCATTGACGAGTTGCACACATTGATTGGTGCGGGTGGTGCAGAAGGTGCGATTGATGCGTCGAACATCCTCAAGCCGTCATTGGCTCGTGGCGAACTTCAATGTATTGGGGCGACAACACTTGATGAATACCGGAAGTACATCGAAAAAGATGCAGCGCTTGAACGACGCTTCCAACCAATTCAAGTAAATGAACCGACAACAGAAGAAGCTGAACAAATCCTACTTGGATTGCGCGATCGTTATGAAGCGCATCACCGCGTAACGATTACAGACACAGCGATTCACGAGGCGGTCGTTCTGTCTGACCGTTACATCTCGGATCGTTTCTTACCGGACAAAGCGATTGACCTCGTTGATGAGGCGGCATCAAAAGTACGACTTCGCTCGTTCACGGCACCACCGAACTTGAAAGAGTTGGAGTCACGCCTTGAATCGATTCGTAAAGAAAAAGACTCTGCTGTTCAAAGCCAAGAGTTTGAAAAAGCGGCTTCTCTCCGTGATACAGAACAAAAGTTACGCGATGAGTTAGAAGAGTTGAAAGCAGAATGGCAGAACAAACAAGGAAACGAAAAACTTGAAGTGACGAAAGAAGATATCGCTCAAGTTGTCGCAAACTGGACAGGTGTGCCGGTCACGAAGATTGCCGAAGAAGAGACAGACCGTCTCCTCAAACTCGAATCAATTCTTCACAACCGTGTCATCGGTCAAGACGATGCGGTGAAATCGATTTCCCGCGCCATTCGTCGGGCTCGGGCTGGCTTGAAAGATCCAAAACGTCCAATCGGTTCATTCATCTTCCTCGGACCTACCGGAGTCGGGAAAACCGAACTCGCTCGCGCAGTTGCCGAAGCGATGTTTGGGGATGAGGATGCGATTATTCGAATCGACATGTCAGAGTACATGGAAAAACATGCGACGAGCCGTCTCGTTGGTTCGCCTCCTGGTTATGTTGGTTACGAAGAGGGCGGTCAATTGACAGAGAAAGTACGCCGGAAACCATACTCGGTCATCCTTCTCGATGAAATTGAAAAAGCGCACCCTGAAGTGTTCAACATCTTACTTCAAGTGCTTGACGACGGTCGCTTGACGGATTCAAAAGGTCGCACGGTCGACTTCCGAAACACGGTCATCATCATGACGTCAAACGTCGGAGCCGCAGCGCTTCAACGTAATAAATACGTTGGATTCACAGTCGAAGATGATGTGAAACGTGAATATACGGAAATGAAGGATAAAGTACTCGAGGAACTGAAAAAGGCGTTCCGACCTGAGTTCTTGAACCGGATTGACGAAATCACGGTCTTCCATTCACTTCAAAAAGAGCACATTCAAGAAATCATCAAACTTATGGCAGAGACACTCAAGAAACGTCTTGCCGAACAAGGAGTTGATTTCAGCTTGACGGATGCGGCGCTCGACAAGATTGCCGAAGTCGGCTACGATCCGGAATACGGGGCTCGCCCTCTCCGTCGTGCCCTTCAACGAGAAGTGGAAGATCGCCTTTCAGAAGCAATGCTTGGCGGCACAATCGCTAAAGGCAGTAAAGTTGCGCTCGACGTACAAGATGGAGAGTTTGTCGTTCGTAACGAAGGTGTGGTTCAGTAAATCATTCAGCTCCCTCGTTGTTTATGAGGGAGCTTTTTTTAGACAGGAAGGAAGCTTATGGCCAAAATTAAAACGAAATACGTCTGCCAATCGTGTGGATATGAATCAGCCAAATGGATGGGACGTTGTCCAGGTTGTAATGAATGGAATACGCTCGTTGAGGAGTTTGTCGAAGAGAAGAAAGCCAAGCGCGGCGCAGCGTTTGTGCATAGTTCATCCCGACAATTGAAGCCAGAACGACTCGCAAACGTCGTCTCACAAGAAGAGACACGCGTTCACACAAATAGTCGTGAATTTGACCGTGTGCTCGGTGGCGGGATCGTTCCGGGTTCACTCGTCTTAGTCGGCGGGGACCCGGGAATCGGGAAGTCGACGATTCTTTTACAGGTCAGTGCACATCTAGCCCATAGTGGTAAAAAAGTGCTCTATATCTCAGGTGAAGAATCACTCAAACAGACAAAGTTGCGGGCGGAACGTCTCGGCTTACCGACCGAAGACTTGTTTGTGCTCGCTGAGACAGACATGTTGATGATCGAACGCGTCATTGATGAAGAACAACCCGGGTTTGTCATCATCGACTCGATTCAGACGGTATATATGGATGAAATTCAATCGGCGCCAGGAAGTGTGTCACAAGTACGAGAATGTACAGCAGCGCTCATGAAGATTGCAAAAACAAGAGGGATTGCTGTGTTCATCGTCGGTCACGTAACGAAACAAGGATCGATTGCAGGTCCACGTTTACTCGAGCACATGGTCGATGCGGTCCTTTACTTTGAAGGGGAGCGCCATCATACGTTCCGTATTTTACGCGCGGTGAAAAACCGTTTCGGTTCAACGAACGAAATCGGGATCTTCGAGATGAAAGAGAGTGGGCTAGAAGAAGTTCTCAACCCGTCCGAAATCTTTTTAGAAGAACGAACTGCCGGTGTTTCCGGTTCGACGGTCGTCGCTTCGATGGAAGGGACAAGGACAGTGCTCGTCGAACTACAAGCACTCATCTCGCCAACATCATTCGGTAACCCGAGACGTATGGCGACGGGAATCGACCAAAACCGGGTCGCGCTTCTGATGGCCGTCCTTGAGAAACGCTCTGGCTTATTGCTTCAGACACAAGACGCCTACTTAAAAGCGGCGGGTGGCGTCAAGCTAGATGAGCCTGCGATTGACCTCGCGATTTGTGTCTCGATTGCCTCGAGTTTCCGTGACCGCCCGACTCGTCCGACGGATGTCTGCATCGGTGAAGTCGGATTGACTGGAGAAGTGCGACGCGTATCACGGATTGAACAACGTGTCGCCGAAGCTGCAAAATTAGGATTCACACGTGCCATCATTCCGAAAAACAACATGGGTGGATGGACCGCTCCGGCAGGGATTGAAGTGGTCGGCGTCGGAACGGTGGACGAAGCACTGCAGTTGGCGATCCCGTTTTAACGGGACGCCAATGGCAGTTTTTAACGCTTTGTAACGAACGTGATTGAAAAAACCATGTTACAATGAAAGTGTTATTTTTGAAATTTTATTTCATATAGAAGGAGGTGGAATGAGTGAAGATTGCTGTACGAATCGGATTTATTTTGATTGGTCTCGTCGTAGGTTGGTTCGGAATTATCGAAGCGACGTTATTATTAGGAGACCTCGGCATGAATGTGCCGGAGTGGTTAACGATTCCATACGTAGCAAGTTTGATTGGTGGACTTATCTTCTTCATTCTTAGTTTATTCTTAACCGATGGTGTTGTTGCATTTATTCGTTTTGTCGAAGAACGGCTCGTCCGTTTACCGGTAGGGGATATTTTATTCGGTTCGATTGGCCTCATTATCGGGCTCTTGATCGCCTTTTTGATCAGTGTCTCGCTTGAAGTAACGAACATTTTCTTACTGAGTAAGATCGTTCCAATCTTTGTCACAGCGCTGTTTGGTTACTTCGGTTTCGCGGTCGGATATCGGAAGCGTAACGAATGGATCAAACTATTTGTAAAGAGTGAGCGGGAGAAACCGGCAGCTGAACCGGTGCAACGTTCAAATGATAAAATCTTAGATACGAGCGTCATTATTGACGGTCGAATCGCAGATATCGCTACAACGGGATTTGTGGAAGGCACATTGATTGTTCCGCAGTTCGTCATCGGAGAGCTTCAATATATCGCGGATTCATCGGATACATTAAAACGAAACCGTGGTCGTCGTGGACTTGATATTTTAAAAGAACTGCAAGAAAACAAGCGAATCCAAGTTGAAATTTATGATGGGGACTTTGAAGACGTACCAGAAGTCGATATCAAATTAATCAAGTTGGCAGAGTTGAAAAATGGGATTGTCGTCACGAACGACTACAACTTAAACAAAGTCTGCGAAGTACGAAATGTTCCAGTCTTGAACATCAATGACTTAGCGAATGCCGTCAAACAAATCGTCATCCCTGGCGAAGAGATGGTTGTCACTGTCATTAAAGAAGGAAAAGAACAAAATCAAGGTGTTGCCTATCTCGAAGACGGGACGATGGTTGTCGTGGAAGGTGGACGTAAGTTGATCTCGAAGACGCTTCCTGTCGTCGTGACGAGTGTGCTGCAGACATCTGCAGGCCGAATGATTTTTGCTCGTCCTGAATAACGAACAAAAAAGAGACGCGTGAGCGCTCTCTTTTTTCACGAAGAGAGGTGTTTGACATAGTATCTTATACAGTTGTGATCCCGGCTGCGGGAAGAGGAAAACGAATGGGCGCGGATGCGAACAAACTCATGTTGTCGCTCCGTGACAAACCGATTATCGCGTGGACGTTACAAGCGTTCGATACCGATCCGTGGTGTGAACGGATTGTTTTGGCGATTCGTCCAGAGGAACGTGACTGGTTTGAAGCGATCACGGCACAAGTCGAAACACCGATTACATATGTAACAGGTGGGGAAGAACGACAACAGAGTGTCCATGCGGGGCTTAAGGTGGTTGCACCCGATACGATTGTGATGATTCATGACGGTGCCCGTCCGTTTGTAAAACGTGAACAGCTGCATCAAGTGGCAGAAGCGGCGTTACTAGGTGGCGCCATTTTAGCAGTACCAGTCAAAGACACAGTTAAACAAGTCGAACGTCATCAAATCGAACGAACGGTTCCTCGGGAAAATCTATGGTTGGCGCAAACGCCGCAAGCTTTTCAGACCAAGGCGATCTTAGCCGCACATGAACGAGCGGTCGAACAACAGATGATGGGAACGGACGATGCGAGTTTATTCGAATGGCTTGGTGAAACGGTACAAGTCGTTCTTGGAGACTATCATAATATTAAAATGACGACGCCGGAGGATTTATTGTTTGGTGATGCGATTTTAGCAAAGGAGAACTTACAATGAGAATTGGTCAAGGATTTGATGTACACGCATTTGCGGAAGGACGTCCATTAATTTTAGGAGGAATTGAGATTCCACATGAACGTGGTCTACTCGGTCATTCCGATGCGGATGTGTTACTCCATACGATTGCCGATGCAGCGCTTGGAGCGATTGCGGCAGGTGACATCGGGAAGCATTTCCCTGATACGGACCCGGAATTTAAAGATGCGGATTCGAAAGAATTGCTTCGCCACGTATGGCAACTTGTGAAGGATGAGGGATATGTCCTCGGAAATGTGGACGCGACCGTCATGGCACAACGTCCAAAACTACGTCCTTATATTGATGAGATGCGAGCGGTCATTGCCGACCTACTCGAAGCGGACATCGAACAGGTGAACGTGAAGGCGACGACGACGGAGAAACTCGGCTTCACAGGACGTGAAGAAGGAATCGCGGCGCAAGCGGTCATCTTACTCAACCGGGCTTGACAGAAATGGTATACTATTTGGGCAGAAGAGAAGAAAGGTGGAACTATTATGAGTGAAGTGCGTGTACGCTATGCGCCTAGTCCGACGGGGCATCTCCACATCGGAAATGCGCGGACTGCGTTGTTTAACTACTTATTTGCTCGTCATGCAGGCGGGAAATTGATTCTTCGAATTGAAGATACTGACCAGAAACGAAATGTATTAAACGGTGTCGAGAGTCAAATGAAGTATTTGGAGTGGCTCGGAATCGATTGGGATGAAGGTCCAGGTCGTGATGGAGACTACGGCCCATATTATCAAATGGAACGTCTTTCACTTTATGAGAAATACGTCAACGAATTGATGAGCAAAGGTCTTGCTTATAAATGCTATATGACATCAGAGGAGCTCGAAGCAGAGCGTGAAGCACAAATCGCGCGCGGCGAAGCACCGCGTTATTCTGGTGCGCACCGCAACCTGACTGTCGAAGAACGTGAAGCGTTTGAAGCAGAGGGCCGCAAGCCGTCAATTCGAATTCGCGTGCCGGAAGGCGTGACGTATAAATGGACGGATGTCGTCAAAGGTGATGTTTCATTCGAGTCGAAAGACTTTGGTGATTGGGTCATCGTGAAACAAGATGGGATTCCGACTTACAACTTCGCTGTTGTTGTCGACGACCACTTGATGAAGATCAGCCACGTCTTGCGTGGAGACGACCACATCGCAAACACACCAAAACAGATGATGGTATATGACGCGCTTGGATGGGAATATCCTGAATTCGGTCACATGACGCTCATCTATAACGATCAACATAAGAAATTGTCAAAACGTGATGAATCAATCATCCAGTTCATTGAACAATATGCGGATCTCGGTTACTTGCCAGCAGCGCTCTTCAACTTCATTTCTCTTCTTGGCTGGTCACCAGTCGGAGAAGAAGAAATCTTCTCGAAAGAAGAGTTTATTGAAATGTTTGATGCGAACCGTTTGTCGAAGAGTCCGGCTGTATTTGACCAACAAAAACTTTCTTGGATCAACAGTGTATACATGAAGAAGGCCACGCTTGACGAAGTAGTGGCACTCAGTTTACCATTCTTACAAGAAGCAGGACGATTACCCGAGGCGGTATCTGTCGAGGAGGCAGATTGGGCAACAAACTTGATCGCATTGTATAAAGAACAAATGACGCACGGGGCGGAGATTGTCTCGTTGACGGACTTGTTCTTCAAAGATGAGATCGAGTATGACGAGGAAGCGAATGCTGTCCTTTCAGGGGAAACGGTTCCCGCTGTCCTTGCAGAGTTCAAACAACAACTCGAAGGAATCGAAGACTTCACACCAGAAGCGATTAAAGCGGCGACGAAAGCAACGCAAAAAGCAACTGGTCAAAAAGGGAAGAACTTGTTCATGCCAATCCGTGTCGCGACGACAGGGCAAACACATGGACCAGAGCTCCCGAACGCGATTTCGTTAATCGGAAAAGAGCGTGTCTTGAAACGTCTGACAACTTTATTGGCATAAAGGCATCGATGAGGAAAGTAAGCGGTATGACACTTTGCAGAGACTAGAACCTAGGCTGGGAGTTCTAGATGTGTCCCCCGAAGAAGTGCACCTCGGAGCCGTCTCGGCGATACGTAGTCGAGGCCGTGACTCGGCGTTAACGAGACTTGAGAGGGGAACACTTTTTCCCAAACAGAGTGGAACCGCGCTTATGGCGTCTCTGTGCCTTGGCACAGGGGCGTCTTTGTTTTTGTATACGAAAAGGAGATATCAATTATGGGATTTTGGAGCAGCGTGCGTGAAGACTTGCGGACTGTCTTAGAACTAGACCCTGCCGCCCGTTCAAAAGTAGAGGTGGCACTGACGTATCCGGGACTACACGCCATATGGGCACATCGCATCGCGCACGGATTATGGAAGCGTAACGTGAAGCTTGTGGCCAAGTTATTGGCCCAGTTCAGTCGTTGGTTGACCGGGATTGAAATTCATCCGGGTGCAGTCCTCGGTGACCGTGTATTCATCGATCACGGTTTCGGTGTTGTCATTGGAGAGACGGCGATTATCGGGAACGATGTAACCATTTATCAAGGCGTCACACTCGGTGGAACGGGGAAAGAAAAAGGGAAGCGTCATCCTACAATTGGGAGTGATGTGCTCATCTCAGCAGGAGCGAAAGTGCTCGGGAACATTACGGTTGGCGATTGCGTCAAAATCGGAGCGAGCTCTGTCGTCTTGAACGATGTACCGTCTGACTCGACCGTCGTCGGTATCCCAGGACGTGTCGTCATTCGAAACGGGAAGCGTGTGAAGCAACATGACCTCGATCATCGTTTCCCAGATCCGGACCGCGAGTGTCAAGAACGCTTAGAAGCGGCAGTGGATGAACTACAACAAAAATTAGCGACGCTTGAAAAGCGGATGGAGGAGAAAACGCATGATTCAGCTGTACAACAGTCTCACGAATAAAAAAGAACCGTTTGTCCCGATTGTTCCGGGGAAAGTATCCATGTATGTGTGCGGACCGACCGTCTACAACTACATCCATGTCGGGAATGCCCGTCCGGCCATCGCCTTCGATACGGTTCGTCGTTATTTGACATATCGTGGGTACGAGGTGAAATACGTCTTAAACTTCACGGACGTAGACGACAAAATCATTCGTACCGCGAACGAACTTGGGGAAGACACCGAGACGTTGACGAATCGTTATATTGAGGCTTATTTAGCCGATACGGGAGCATTGAACGTGCAACCGGCAGACGTGCACCCACGCGTTACCGATACGATGGAAGAGATTATCGAGTTCATCCGTCAGCTAGAGACGGAAGGGTTCGCCTATGAAGCAGAAGGTGACGTTTATTTCCGGACGAAGAAGTTTGAGACGTACGGAAAGCTAAGTCAACAATCGATCGAAGATTTACGGGCAGGCTCGCGCGTCGATGTCGGCGAAAAGAAAGAAGACCCGCTCGACTTTGTTCTATGGAAGGCCGCTAAACCGGACGAACCTTCTTGGGATAGTCCGTGGGGCAAAGGGCGACCAGGTTGGCATATCGAATGCTCGGCGATGGCGAAAAAGCATCTCGGGGCAACGATCGACATCCATGCAGGTGGTCATGATTTAAAATTCCCACACCACGAGAATGAGATTGCCCAGTCAGAAGCATGCAACCATGCGAAGTTCGCCAACTACTGGCTGCATAACGGATTCATCAACATTGAAAATGAGAAGATGTCCAAATCGCTCGGAAACTTTCTTCTCGTCCATGAAGCGCTGAAAGAAGTAGATCCAATGGTTCTTCGTTTCTTCATGTTGTCCGTCCATTATCGTCATCCGATCAACTATAGCCGTGAATTGATTGAACAGGCGGCGAATGGTTGGAGTCGAATCAAAGAAGCGTATCAAAACATCGAATATCGTTTATCGGTAACGGCTGGACTTGGTGAACCGAGCGAGTCGATGGAGCGGAAACTTGAAGCAATCAAGACGTCGTTCATCGAATCGATGGATGACGATATCAATACGGCCAATGCGATGACTGTCCTCTTTGACTTGGCACGAGAAGCGAACATTTACGCCAAGGCGGATCATGTGGCAAAAGCGACACTCGAACAAGTTCTCTCGTTATTCGACGAATTGACAGGTGTGCTCGGATTGACGCTAGCTGAAGAGAAAGAATTGCTTGATGCCGAAATCGATCAATTGATTCAAGAACGAAACGATGCACGCGCGGCACGTAACTTTGCCCGTGCTGACGAGATTCGTGATTTACTAAAAGAACAAAACATCCAACTCGAAGACACGGCCCAAGGGGTTCGGTGGAAACGGTTATGATGCAACCGAAACAAATGAATGCCCTCGCGCTCGCCTACATGGGTGACGTGGTGTATGAATTGGCCGTACGGAAAAGACTACTCGAACAAGGATTGACGCGCCCGAACGATTTGCATCGAGGTGCCGTCCGTTATGTGAACGCGCGGGCGCAAGCTAGCGTCGTGACCTATTGGCTGGAGACGGACGTGTTGACGGAAGAAGAACAAGCCGTCGTCAGACGTGGCAAAAATGCGAAATCAGGCTCGATTCCGAAGCGGGTCGATGTCCATACGTATCGTTATTCCACAGCATTCGAGGCATTGATTGGCTATATCTACTTAACAGAAAGAAGGGATCGTCTTGAAGAACTCATCAAACAAGCGTTCGAACGACTCGAAGCCGAGTCGACCGAAACGACATGACGGAAAACGAGGGGCGGAAAAACGAACGTTTGACCGCCCACGTGGGGAACGTCCAGAGCGTTCACGCCATCAAAAGTCGGAACGACCGGACTATAAGGAAGTAGACGTGATGGAGGAAGGGATTGATTTCCTTTACGGGCGAAACCCTGTACTCGAAGCACTTCGAAGCGGTCGCGACATGAACAAAGTATTTATCATGGAAGGGCAACAAAAAGGCCCGCTCGCTCAAATCATCGCGATGGCGAATGAAGCATCCGTCCAAGTGTCATTCGTACCGAAAACGAAGCTTGAGAAGATGGCCGGTAGTGAACATCATCAGGGTGTCGTGGCAGCCGTCGCGGCCTATGAATATAAAACCATCGAGGACATGTTCGCGCTTGCCGCTTCAAAAGAAGAGACACCGCTCTTTATTTTGCTAGATGAACTCGAGGACCCACATAACCTCGGTTCGATTTTACGGACCGCGGATGCTGTCGGCGCACATGGAATCATCATCCCGAAACGCCGCTCGGTCGGTTTGACTCAAACGGTCGCCAAAGCTTCGACTGGGGCTATTGAACATATCCCGGTTGCGCGCGTGACGAATTTGACGCGGACACTCGAAGAATTGAAAGAAAAAGGATTATGGGTCGTCGGGACCGATGCGAAAGAGAGTCAGGACTATCGTCGATTGGATGGGAATATGCCACTTGTCGTGGTCATCGGAAGTGAAGGAAAAGGAATGAGCCGTCTCGTGCGTGAATCATGCGACTTCCTCGTTCATTTACCAATGGTTGGTCATGTCACGTCACTCAATGCATCTGTTGCAGCGGCACTCCTTCTGTATGAAGTGCATCGCTCACGTAACCCGTTAGCATGAGTATCCAAAAACGCGAGCTCCTTCTTGTCGACGGATATAACATCATCGGGGCGTGGCCACATTTGAGAAGTTTGCGCGATATGGATTTTGATCAAGCGCGCAATTTGTTAATTGAAGCGATGGCGGAATATCAGGCCGTATCAGGGAAAGAAGTCACCGTCGTCTTTGATGCCCATATGCGTTACGGTCGTGAATCGAAAGAAAAACGAAGTCGTGTCGATGTCGTCTATACGAAAGAGAACGAGACGGCGGATGAGTGGATTGAGCGACGAGCGCACGAACTGGTGGATAACCGACTCGTCACACTATTCGTTGCGACGAACGATTTCACCGAGCAGTGGGTCATTTTCGGCCAAGGTGCCTTACGTGTCCCCGCGACCGAGTTATTAAAAGACTGGAAGCATGCCAAAACACTGATTGAGCAACAACGTCTCTCATTAGAGAAGGAACAATCGAATCGAAAAACGATCGATATTCCTCCGCATATTCAAGAACGATTTGAAGAAATGCGACGTCGTAAATCAAAAGGTGATTGAAATCACGGACGAGTTCATGAAATGGACTCGTCTTTGTTTCGATTTTGACATTTTTTTGCAAAGGAATGTTGTATACTATTACATATATGAGTTACACAGCATTTAATTGACGGAATTTTTAGAAATTTGTTTGACGCATAGGAGTAGGGGGTCCTATAATGGGACAAAACCTTACATAGTTCAGGATCAATCGCCGGGGGGTAACGAGCATGAACGGATGGCCGTACGAACAGTTTGAAAAAATGTCAGACGAAGAGTTGGTCTTATTGGCGCGCAACGAAGGGGATAGCGACGCGCTCGAGTTTTTGATTGAACGATACCGGTATTTTGTACGCGCGAAAGCACGTTCTTATTTCTTGATTGGTGCAGATCATGAGGACATCGTCCAAGAGGGCATGATCGGTCTTTATAAAGGGGTGCGGGACTATAAAGACGAGCGACTCGCCTCGTTCAAAAGTTTTGCTGAGATGTGCATCACTCGTCAGATGATCACGGCAATCAAGACGGCGACGCGTCAAAAGCATATTCCGCTCAACTCATATGTGTCACTCGATAAACCGATTTTCGACGAGGAATCCGACCGGACGTTACTCGATGTCATCTTGCCACCACATCCGACGGATCCACAAGAACTCATCGTGACACAAGAAGAACAGACGTTTATGGAAGCGAAGATGGATGAGATTTTGAGTGATCTCGAACGGAAAGTGTTGCGTCTTTATTTAGACGGACGTTCTTATCAAGAGATTTCAGACGACCTCGACCGTCATGTCAAATCGATTGATAATGCGTTACAGCGTGTGAAGAAGAAATTCGAACGTCATGTCGACGTCCGGATGCTTACGAGCTAACCGATTATTGACCGCGTGCCTCCTATGTGATACTTTAAAAGCAGCGCCTTGTCCGTAGACGCCATTTACAGGAGGCGTTTTTTTTTCGCTCTTTTTTAAGAGGGAGTAGTCGAAAGGGGCGCTTATGAATGGCAAAGAAAGTAAGTCTCGCTTGCTCAGAATGCGGGTCTCGGGAGTATTCGACGACAAAAAAAGATGGTGTGTCGACACGGCTTGAAATGAAAAAGTTTTGTCGCCGCTGTAACGCGCATACGATGCATCGAGAATCAAAGTAACGTAGATTGGCATTCAATGTAGGAGGAAGCTACCATGAACTTTTTGCGCGACGTATGGAAAGAGTTGAAAAAAACGAGTTGGCCAACTCGTAAAGAACTCACGAAATATACCGTTACCGTCATCGCGACTGTTGTCGTGATTGGCCTGTTCGTGTTCGGCGTAGATACTGGAGTCAGCTATCTCGTCAATTTATTGATTAACTAAGGAAGAGGTGAAAGCCGTGGAGAAACAATGGTTTGTTGTCCAGACGTACTCAGGTTTTGAGAATAACGTCAAAGAAAACCTAGAACGTCGAATCGGTTCGATGAACATGGAAGATAAAATTTTCCGCGTCCTCGTCCCGACTGAAACGACGCAAGAAGAAGTCACATTAAAGAGTGGCGAAAAGAAAATTAAAGAGCGTGAAGTCAAAAGTTTCCCGGGCTATGTGTTCGTAGAGATGGTCATGACTGACGATTCATGGTATGTTGTCCGCAACACGCCTAACGTCACCGGCTTCCTCGGTTCAACGGGCGGCGGTGCAAAACCGATCCCGCTCCAACCGGACGAAGTGACAAACGTCTTGTCACAAATGGGACTCATCGAGAAGAAAGATCGTTACAACTACGAGCTCGGTGACCTTGTCCGCGTGAAAGAAGGCGCGTTCGAGAACTTTGAGGGGACAATCGACGAGATTGAAGCCGACAAAGAGAAGCTCAAAGTCGTGGTCGACATGTTCGGTCGCGAAACAAAAATTGAGCTTGATTTCGAACAAGTTCAGAAAATTAACTAAACCCACTTGCTAATCCGTGAAACGGATGGTACAATCGAAAATGTTTGATGTTGTGCTATATTTCGGTACAAACTCGACCTAATAGATTGAGTGGGAGGGCGCACAACGTCCAAGAAACCACATTTTAGACTTAAGGAGGTGTGTCTCGTGGCGAAAAAAGTTTCTAAACTCGTTAAACTTCAAATCCCAGCTGGTAAAGCTAACCCAGCACCACCAGTAGGTCCAGCACTTGGTCAAGCAGGTGTTAACATCATGGGATTCTGTAAAGAGTTCAACGCTCGTACACAAGACCAAGCCGGATTGATTATTCCTGTAGTCATCACGGTATACGAAGATCGTTCGTTTACATTTATTACGAAAACTCCACCAGCTGCAGTTCTCTTGAAGAAAGCTGCTGGTATCGAGAGTGGTTCTGGTGAACCAAACCGTAAGAAAGTAGCAACGGTTAAGCGTGACAAAGTTCGCGAAATCGCTGAACTTAAAATGCCTGACCTTAACGCATCATCTGTAGAAACAGCGATGCTTATGGTTGAAGGTACTGCACGTAGTATGGGTATTGTAATCGAAGACTAATTGTTAGTCTCTGGGGTTGTCGGTGAATACTGCTCACCTTCAATCCCTTCATTATGTGGGAGGAAATTCCGCTAACCACAAGGAGGAAAAGATCATGGGTAAAAAACACCAAGAAGCAGCTAAGCTTGTTGACCGCACGAAGTCATACGACCTCGCTGAAGCTGTCGAGCTCGTTCAAAAAACAGCTACTGCTAAATTCGATGAAACAATCGAAGTTGCTGTCCGTCTCGGCGTAGATCCGAAGAAAGCAGACCAACAAATCCGTGGTGCCGTTGTACTTCCACACGGTACTGGTAAAACACAAAAAGTTCTCGTCTTCGCAAAAGGTGAGAAAGTGAAAGAAGCGGAAGCTGCTGGCGCAGACTACGTTGGCGACGCTGAGTACATCAACAAAATCCAACAAGGATGGTTCGACTTCGATGTAATCGTTGCGACACCTGACATGATGGGTGAAGTTGGTAAACTTGGTCGTGTTCTCGGACCTAAAGGCCTCATGCCTAACCCGAAAACAGGAACAGTTACTTTTGACGTAGAAAAAGCAATCGCGGATATCAAAGCTGGTAAAGTTGAATACCGTGTTGATAAAGCTGGTAACATCCACGTTCCAGTTGGTAAGAAATCATTTGAAGCATCTAAACTTACTGAGAACATCGAGACAATCCTCGAAACACTCATGAAAGTGAAGCCTGCTACTGCAAAAGGAACTTACCTTAAAAACATCGCGCTTTCATCTACAATGGGTCCTGGGATCCGTGTAGCGACTGCGGATTTCCTTAAGTAATCTTGTTGAAATAAATTGTTGACAACGTGTGACGCCGCTGTTAAAGTAATACACGTTCAACCGAATATGTTGGATTACCGTAGACAGAAGGTGGACATCGGTCCGTAAACCCTTCCGAGGTGTCTTTGCTCGAACTTGAGCCTGTTGTCACAGGTTTACTTTCAAACAATTACGCCCTCGTATGTCTTCATACGAGGGATTTCTTTTGGAGAGCAGCCTCTCGTCCGGTATAAGAATTGACTAGGAGGTGCAAACACATGGCAAACGAAAAAATCGTAGCTCAGAAATCGGCACTCGTCGATGAAATCGCTGAGAAAATGCAAGCGAGCGTTGGAACAGTTGTTGTTGACTACCGTGGACTTACAGTTGAAGAAGTGACTACACTCCGTAAATCACTCCGTGACGCTGGAATCGAGTTCAAAGTTTACAAGAACGGTCTTCTTCGCCGCGCAGCTACTCAGTCGAACTTCGAAGGTCTTGACGAAGTCTTCACTGGTCCTACAGCAATCGCCTTCTCTAACGAAGACGTTGTTGCTCCAGCGAAGATCTTGAACGACTTCTCGAAAGAGCACAAAGCGCTCGAACTCAAAGGCGGAATCATCGAAGGCAAAGTGACTTCACTCGAAGAAATCAAAGCCCTTGCAGAACTTCCATCACGCGATGGTCTTCTCTCGATGCTTCTCAGCGTACTTCAAGCTCCAATCCGTGGGCTCGCAGTCGCAACAAACGCAATCGCAGAACAAAAAGAAGAGCAATCAGCTTAATTTTTGTCGCGTAGCGTAACTCAAAAAACTTTTTCACAACATCAAAGGAGGAAAACCATAATGGCTTTCAACAAAGAGCAATTCATCGAAGACCTCAAATCAATGACGGTTCTCGAACTTAACGAACTCGTAAAAACAATCGAAGAAGAATTCGGCGTATCAGCAGCAGCTCCAGTAGCAGTTGCAGGTGCTGGCGCAGGCGCAGCAGCTGAAGAGAAAACTGAATTCGACGTAGTACTCACAAACGCTGGCGCTGGTAAAATCAACGTCATCAAAGCTGTTCGTGAAATCACAGGTCTCGGCCTTAAAGAAGCAAAAGCACTCGTTGACGGAACTCCAGCTCCAGTCAAAGAAGGCGTTTCTAAAGAAGACGCTGAGTCAATCAAAGCTAAGCTTGAAGAAGCTGGCGCATCTGTTGAAGTTAAGTAATTCAACTTCACAACCTATAGAAGCTCGCCATGGCGAGCTTCTTTTATTTCCTTGAAGAAAGGGTTAGGAGGTTCAACGCATGGGAGATCATTACTATACGAACGATCCACGTTCGGAAAGTGCCCCGGAGACATGGACGTACGAGTTGCGAGGGAAACAGTATCATTTCACTTCGGACCGCGGTGTGTTCTCGAAAGGATCAGTCGATTTTGGGTCGCGTCTTTTAATTGAGTCGTTTGAAGTGCCTGATGTCTCAGGACGTATTTTAGATGTAGGCTGTGGCTATGGTCCAATGGGGATCTCGCTTGCCGATGCCTCTGGGCGTGAAGCCTTGCTCATCGATGTGAATGAGCGTGCGCTGGCGCTCTCTGAGCAAAACGCCGCCCGTAATGGAGTGACGGTCGAAACACGACTTTCTCACGCGTATGACGCGGTGGGGGGAGAACGGTTTGCCGCCATTGTCACCAATCCGCCGATTCGTGCGGGGAAACAAGTCGTCCATACGATCTTGCGTGAAGCACATGCGCATTTGGTCGATGGAGGAGCAATCTATGTCGTCATTCAGAAAAAACAAGGAGCGCCTTCTGCTAAGAAATTATTAGAAGAGGTGTTTGGTCAAGTCGAAACGATTGCGAAAGAAAAAGGTTACTTTATTTTCCGGGCAATTCGGTCTTGACAAACGGTGAAGTCTTGTTGACTCGCCATAACGTATATGCTAACATTATAAAATGCCATTGGAATGGAATTCGCTTGAAACTGCCGTGTCTGCTGCTTTTTAGAGACGGAAAACGAGCGACATTCAATGACAATGTTCGATTATTACGCCCGAAAAATTCGCTAAAGAATTGGGGGTCTGAGAGGTGAATCAGTTGACTGGTCAACTTGTTCAGTACGGTCGTCACCGTCAGAGAAGAAGCTTTGCCCGTATCAGTGAGGTATTAGAGCTTCCGAATTTGATTGAAATTCAAACTGCTTCTTATGAGTGGTTCTTGCGTGAAGGGTTGAAGGAAATGTTCACGGACATTTCACCGATTTCCGACTTCACAGGAAACCTCGTATTGGAGTTCATCGATTACTCGCTCAGTGAGCCGAAGTATTCAATCGATGAATCGAAGGAGCGCGACGTTACTTATTCTGCGCCACTTCGCGTAAAAGTACGTCTCCAAAACAAAGAGACAGGTGAGCTTAAGGAACAAGAAGTGTTCATGGGGGATTTCCCACTCATGACAGAATCGGGAACGTTTATCATTAATGGTGCAGAACGCGTCATCGTTTCCCAGCTTGTCCGTTCACCGAGCGTGTACTATAACGCTAAACTCGATAAAAACGGTAAACGTGGATTTGGCGCAACCGTCATCCCGAACCGTGGTGCTTGGCTCGAACTCGAGACAGATGCCAAAGATATCGTTTATGTTCGTATCGACCGTACCCGTAAAATCCCGGTAACGGTGTTGTTGCGTGCCCTCGGATTCGGTACGGACCAAGAGATTATCGACCTTCTCGGGGATGACGAATACCTTCGTAACACCCTTGAAAAAGATAATACAGAGTCTACAGAGAAAGCGTTGATCGAGATTTATGAGCGTCTCCGCCCTGGTGAACCACCAACGGTAGAAAATGCGAAATCACTTCTCGTGTCACGTTTCTTCGACCCGAAACGTTATGACTTAGCGAACGTCGGTCGCTACAAGATGAACAAAAAGCTTCATCTTAAGAACCGTTTGTTCGGTCAAAAATTGGCGGAAACGCTCGTGGACCCAGAAACAGGCGAAGTACTCGCTGAAGCTGGAACAGTCCTCGACCGCCGCAACTTAGATCGTATCCTCCCACACTTGGAGAGCGGCCTCGGTTATGTCGATGCGGAACCAACTGGTGGTGTCGCTGAAGGTGAGCCGTTCGGTCTTCAATCAATCAAAGTCATCTCACCAGATGACCCAGATGGAGAGCGTGTCTTGAACATCATCGGAAATGGCAATATCGACCGTAGTATCAAGCATATTACGCCGGCTGATATTATCGCTTCAATCAACTACTTCTTCAATTTACTTCACGAAGTCGGAACAACAGATGACATCGACCACTTAGGAAACCGTCGTCTTCGTTCAGTCGGAGAACTTCTCCAAAACCAATTCCGTATCGGGCTTTCTCGTATGGAACGTGTCGTAAAAGAACGTATGTCGATTCAAGATCAAAACGCGATCACACCGCAGGCGCTTATCAACATTCGTCCGGTTATCGCATCACTTAAAGAGTTCTTCGGTAGCTCGCAATTGTCACAGTTCATGGACCAGACGAACCCGCTCGCTGAGTTGACGCACAAACGTCGTCTCTCTGCACTTGGACCGGGTGGTTTGACACGTGAGCGTGCTGGTTTCGAAGTTCGAGACGTTCACTATTCGCACTACGGTCGGATGTGTCCAATCGAAACACCAGAGGGACCGAACATCGGACTCATCAACTCACTCTCGTCTTATGCGAAAGTGAACGAGTACGGTTTCATCGAAGCACCGTATCGTCGTGTTGACCCGGAAACAGGTCTTGTCACTGGCGATATCCAATATATGACGGCTGATGAGGAAGACCTCTATGTCGTCGCACAGGCGAACATGCCGCTCACAGAAGACGGTCACTTTGCAGACGAACAAGTTCTTTGCCGCTTCCGCGGACAAAACTTGTCAGTTGAGCCAAGCCGAGTCGATTACATGGACGTTTCGCCGAAACAGGTTGTTTCTGCCGCGACAGCATGTATCCCGTTCCTTGAGAACGATGACTCGAACCGTGCCCTCATGGGAGCGAACATGCAACGTCAAGCAGTACCGCTTCTCCAACCAGATTCACCGATCGTCGGTACTGGAATGGAGTACGTGTCTGCGAAAGACTCTGGGGCAGCAATCGTTGCGAAATACCCAGGTGTCGTTGAGCGTGTCACAGCGCGTGAAATCTTGATCCGTCGTACGTCTGACGTTAACGGTTCTGAGGTTTCAGGTGATTTAGACCGCTACAAACTTCAAAAATATGTCCGTTCTAACCAAGGAACATGCTACAACCAAAAACCAATCATCGCAGCTGGCGACCGTGTCGAAAAAGGAGAAATCCTTGCAGACGGTCCGTCGATGGATATGGGTGAGCTCGCGCTCGGCCGTAACGTCGTCGTTGCCTTCATGACTTGGGATGGTTACAACTATGAGGATGCGATCATCATGAGTGAGCGTCTCGTGAAAGATGACGTGTACACATCGATTCATATCGAAGAGTACGAGTCGGAGTCACGTGACACGAAACTCGGACCAGAGGAAATCACACGTGATATTCCAAACGTCGGAGATGACGCGCTTCGTAACTTGGACGATCGTGGAATTATCCGCATCGGAGCTGAAGTCAAGGATGGCGATATCCTCGTCGGTAAAGTAACGCCTAAGGGAGTTACGGAATTGACGGCGGAAGAGCGTCTCTTGCACGCAATCTTCGGTGAGAAGGCACGTGAAGTACGTGATACGTCACTTCGTGTACCAAACGGTGGAGACGGAATCATCTTGGATGTCAAAGTGTTCGACCGTGAAAACGGTGACGAGTTGTCTCCAGGCGTCAACCAGATGGTACGTGTCTATATCGTTCAAAAACGTAAGATTCACGAAGGGGATAAGATGGCGGGACGTCACGGTAACAAAGGTGTTATCTCGCGGATCCTCCCTGAAGAAGATATGCCATACATGCCAGACGGTACACCGGTTGACATCATGCTCAACCCGCTTGGGGTACCATCTCGTATGAACATCGGTCAGGTGCTTGAACTTCACTTAGGGATGGCGGCGAAGAAGCTCGGCATCAAAGTGGCGACACCTGTATTCGATGGAGCGCGTGAGGAAGACGTATGGGCAACGATTGAAGAGGCTGGTATGGATAAAGATGCGAAGACGCGTCTCTATGACGGTCGTACGGGTGAACCGTTCGATAACCGTGTCTCTGTCGGTGTCATGTACATGATCAAACTCGCGCACATGGTTGATGATAAACTTCACGCTCGTTCGACTGGACCATACTCACTCGTTACGCAACAACCGCTCGGTGGTAAAGCACAGTTCGGTGGTCAGCGCTTCGGGGAGATGGAAGTTTGGGCTCTTGAAGCGTACGGCGCAGCCTACACGCTCCAAGAAATCTTGACAATCAAGTCGGATGACACGGTTGGTCGTGTGAAAGCATACGAGGCCATCGTGAAAGGCGAGAGCGTTCCGAAAGCGGGCGTTCCTGAATCATTCCGCGTCTTGATCAAAGAGCTTCAAGCGCTCGGTATGGAAGTCAAGATGATGTCAGCGGATGATGAAGAAGTCGAAATGAAAGATGAAGATGACGACAACATCCCGAACGCAACATCGGCGTTAGAACAAGTCGTTCAACCGACTGTTACGGAAGAGGAATAAGGCGAAAAGGGAGGTCGGCCCCTTGGTAGATGTTAATCGATTTGAATATATGAAAATCGGCTTGGCTTCATCAGAGAAGATCCGTTCGTGGTCTTACGGTGAAGTCAAAAAGCCGGAAACGATCAACTATCGTACACTTAAACCAGAGAAGGACGGATTATTCTGTGAACGAATCTTCGGTCCTACGAAAGACTGGGAATGTTACTGCGGGAAGTACAAACGTATCCGTTATAAAGGAGTCATTTGTGACCGCTGTGGCGTTGAAGTGACGAAAGCGAAAGTGCGTCGCGAGCGAATGGGCCATATCGAGCTCGCGGCACCAGTTTCGCACATCTGGTACTTCAAAGGGATTCCAAGCCGCATGGGGCTTGTTCTCGATATGTCTCCACGTGCACTTGAAGAAGTGATTTACTTCGCTTCTTACGTGGTCACAGAGCCAGGTGATACACCGCTTGAGAAGAAACAACTTCTCTCGGAAAAAGAATTCCGTCTCTATCGTGAAAAATACGGTAGTGACTTCAAAGCAGACATGGGTGCTGAAGCCATCCGTACACTCCTTCAAGATGTCAATCTTGAAAAAGAAGTGAGCGAGCTTCGTGAAGAGTTGAAAACTGTCCAAGGTCAACGTCGTACACGTGCGATCAAGCGTTTGGAAGTTCTCGATGCGTTCTTCACATCAGGGAACAATCCGGATTGGATGATCCTTGAAGTACTTCCTGTCATCCCACCAGAGCTTCGCCCAATGGTACAGCTCGACGGTGGACGCTTTGCAACATCTGACTTGAACGACTTGTATCGTCGAGTCATCAACCGTAACAACCGTCTCAAACGTTTGCTCGACCTCGGCGCGCCGAACATCATCGTGCAAAACGAGAAGCGTATGCTTCAAGAAGCGGTTGACGCCCTCATCGACAACGGTCGTCGTGGTCGTCCGGTAACAGGTCCTGGTAACCGTCCGCTCAAATCACTTTCACACATGTTGAAAGGGAAACAAGGTCGCTTCCGTCAAAACCTTCTTGGTAAACGGGTCGACTACTCAGGACGTT
This sequence comes from Exiguobacterium sp. USCH10, assembly GCF_037619445.1. GTDB lineage: Bacteria > Bacillota > Bacilli > Exiguobacteriales > Exiguobacteriaceae > Exiguobacterium > Exiguobacterium aestuarii_A. Next base: position 23,983 of record NZ_JAQPZO010000014.1, read on the forward strand.
CGGTTATCGTCGTCGGACCGAACTTGAAGATGTATCAGTGTGGTCTTCCAAAAGAGATGGCACTTGAACTCTTCAAACCGTTCGTGATGAAAGAGCTTGTCGGTCGCGGCATCGCTTCGAACATCAAAAACGCAAAACGCAAAATCGAGAAGATGCAACCTGAAATCTGGGGCGTCCTTGAAGAAGTCATCCGTGAGCATCCAGTTCTCTTGAACCGTGCCCCGACACTTCACCGTCTTGGTATTCAAGCATTCGAACCGATTCTTGTTGAAGGTCGTGCGATTCGCCTTCACCCACTCGTATGTACGGCTTATAACGCCGACTTCGATGGTGACCAAATGGCCGTCCACGTTCCGCTTTCTGCAGAAGCACAAGCGGAAGCACGTCTTCTCATGCTCGCTGCACAGAACATCTTGAACCCGAAAGACGGAAAACCGGTTGTTACACCATCGCAGGATATGGTCCTCGGTAACTACTACATCTCACTCGAACGTGAAGATGCCGTCGGTCAAGGGAAAGTGTTCTCGAACGTCAACGAGGCGTTGATCGCTTACCAAAACGGATATGTCCACTTGCACTCGCGTGTGGCACTTCCGGCACGTACGCTCAACAACCCGACGTTCACAGACGAACAGAACGAGAAATTGCTCATTACGACTGTTGGTAAGATGATCTTCAACGAGATCTTGCCAAACACGTTCCCATACTTGAACGAGCCGACGATGGAAAACTTACAGGAAGCAACTCCTGATAAGTACTTCATCGACAAAGGGGCGAACGTTGCGGAAGAAATCGCATCACGTCCAATTATCGACCCGTTCAAAAAAGGATTCCTCGGAAAAGTCATCGCGGAAGTGTTCCAGAAGTTTGAAACGACTGAAACAAGCCGCATGCTTGACCGCATGAAAGATCTCGGCTTCAAACATTCGACGAAAGCCGGTGTGACAGTTGGGATCGCCGACATCATCGTACTTCCTGATAAACAGGAAATCTTGGATGAGGCGCAGAAACAAGTCGACCAAATCATGAAGTCGTTCCGTCGTGGTCTCATCACAGAAGATGAGCGTTACGAGCGCGTTGTACGTGCTTGGAACGAAGCGAAGGATGAAATTCAATCTCGATTGATGAAATCCCTCAACCGCTTGAACCCGATCTTCATGATGTCTGATTCTGGTGCCCGTGGTAACGCATCTAACTTTACGCAGCTTGCGGGTATGCGTGGTTTGATGGCCGCTCCATCTGGTCGCATCATCGAACTTCCAATCAAATCGTCGTTCCGTGAAGGTCTGACGGTTCAAGAGTACTTCATCTCGACTCACGGGGCTCGTAAAGGTCTTGCCGATACAGCCTTGAAGACAGCTGACTCAGGTTACTTGACTCGTCGTCTCGTTGACGTTGCGCAAGATGTCATCATCCGTGAAGAAGATTGTGGAACAGACCGCGGTATCCGTGTTTCTGCACTCCGCGAAGGTACGGAAGAAATCGAAAACTTGTACGACCGTCTCGTCGGACGTACATCGTTTGAAACAGTCACACACCCTGAAACGGGCGAAGTGTTGGTTGATAAGAATGAATTGATCACAGAAGACATCGCACGCGTCATCGTTGATGCGGGTGTCGAGCAAGTAGAAATCCGTACAGCCTTCACATGTAACACGTCACACGGCGTATGTAAGAAGTGTTACGGACGTAACTTGGCTACTGGATCAAACGTTGAAGTCGGGGAAGCCGTCGGTATCATCGCCGCACAATCAATCGGTGAGCCAGGAACGCAGCTTACAATGCGTACCTTCCACACAGGTGGGGTTGCCGGAGACGATATCACACAAGGTCTTCCACGTATCCAAGAGGTATTCGAAGCCCGTAACCCGAAAGGTCAAGCGGTCATCTCGGAAATCTCTGGTACGGTCATCGACTTCACGGAATCGCGTGACAAGCGTGAACTCACGGTCGAAGGATTCAGTGAAACACGTTCTTACACGATTCCATTCGGAGCGCGTCTCCGTGTTCAAATCGGCGATACAGTAGAAGCCGGTGAAGTCTTCACGGAAGGTTCGATCGATCCGAAAGAATTGCTCGCCGTCCGTGGTGTATCTGGTGTTCAGAACTATCTTCTCCAAGAAGTTCAAAAAGTATACCGGATGCAAGGGGTAGAAATTGGTGACAAGCACGTTGAGGTTATGGTTCGCCAAATGCTTCGTCGTGTCAAAGTCATCGAGTCTGGTGACACACCACTTCTCCCAGGTTCACTTGTCGACATCAGCGTCTTCAAAGAAGCGTGTAAAGATGCGATTCGTGACGGAAAACACCCAGCGACTGCAAAACCAGTCCTTCTCGGGATCACGAAAGCGTCGCTTGAGACAGACTCGTTCCTCTCGGCGGCTTCGTTCCAAGAAACGACTCGTGTCTTGACAGATGCGGCAATCAAAGGGAAACGCGACTACCTCCTCGGACTCAAAGAGAACGTCATCATCGGTAAACTCGTTCCAGCTGGTACTGGAATGGCTGTCTACCGCGATGTCGAACTTAAAGAAGATGAGGCGCCAGTTGCACTCGAAGATACAACCGTCGAGTAAAATACGTCTTGACAGCGCAGGTTGGCGGTGCTACTATGATTTAGTGCCGCCAATCGGTTGTTGTCGATGACAACGATGTCCAGCAGTCGGCAAGCTACTTGGACGTCCATCCGAACTTTCTACGGGAAGGTTTGGCTGCTACAATTGCCACTTTCAAGGTATAACTCACGTTTTTGCGAGGTCATGGAATGCCTACGCCTCGTAAAAGCGTTTCGTTATGACCTTAAATGAACCACCCGGGTCGGTGGGACTAGAAAATAGCAACATTCAGGAAGGGAGGATCTTCAAAGATGCCTACTATTAACCAGTTAGTCCGTAAAGGACGTAAATCGAAAGTCGTTAAATCTGACTCTCCAGCACTTAACAAAGGTTACAACAGTTTCATCAAGTCACAAACAAACGTGAGCTCACCACAAAAACGTGGTGTTTGTACACGTGTTGGTACAATGACTCCGAAGAAACCGAACTCGGCGCTTCGTAAGTATGCTCGTGTTCGTTTGACTAACCAAATCGAAGTGACTGCGTACATTCCAGGTATTGGCCACAACCTTCAAGAGCACAGCGTTGTTCTTATCCGTGGAGGACGTGTAAAAGACTTACCAGGGGTACGTTACCACATCGTTCGTGGTGCGCTTGACACTGCAGGTGTTGATGGACGTATGCAAGGCCGTTCTAAATACGGTACGAAGCGTCCGAAAGCTGCGAAGAAGTAATTCTCGCTAACTAAAATACAATTGAAATTTTGAAAGGAGGGTACTCGGATGCGTAAAAACCGTGCAGAACGTCGTGACGTTATCGCAGATCCGATCTACAACTCGAAATTGGTAACTCGCCTCATTAACCGTGTCATGTTAGACGGTAAAAAAGGTACAGCTCAAACTATCATTTACAACGCATTTGGCATCATCGCTGAACGCTCAGGCAAAGAGCCTATGGAAGTGTTCGAAGAAGCAATGAACAACATCATGCCTGTACTTGAAGTTAAAGCACGCCGTGTAGGTGGAGCTAACTACCAAGTTCCTGTTGAAGTTCGTCCAGAGCGCCGTACAACACTTGGTCTTCGTTACCTCGTGAACTACGCTCGTCTCCGCAACGAAAAAACGATGGAGCAACGTATCGCGAACGAAATCATGGATGCAGCCAACAACACTGGTGCGTCTGTTAAGAAACGCGAAGACATGCATAAGATGGCAGAAGCAAACAAAGCGTTTGCTCACTATCGTTGGTAATTTAATCGTAAAGTCCACTCCGCCAAGCATGGCTTAACGGAGTGGCTTTCGGGTATAATCATATCGTGTGCGCGCACACGAAAATCAAACATGCGGAAGGAGAATACCCAGTATGGCAAGAGAATTCTCCCTAAAGAATACTCGTAACATCGGAATCATGGCTCACATCGATGCCGGTAAAACGACAACAACTGAACGTATTCTTTATTACACAGGTCGTATCCACAAAATTGGTGAAACGCACGAAGGTGCTTCACAAATGGACTGGATGGAGCAGGAGCAAGAGCGTGGAATCACGATCACTTCAGCTGCGACAACTGCACAGTGGAATGGCCACCGTGTAAACATCATCGATACACCTGGACACGTAGACTTCACAGTAGAAGTTGAACGTTCACTCCGTGTACTTGATGGTGCTGTTGCTGTACTTGACGCTCAGTCAGGTGTAGAACCACAAACTGAAACTGTATGGCGTCAAGCGACGACATATGGTGTACCACGTGTCGTATTCGTCAACAAGATGGATAAAATCGGCGCAGACTTCTTGTACTCTGTGAAGACGCTCCACGATCGTCTTCAAGCGAACGCTTACGCGATCCAACTCCCAATCGGAGCAGAGGACGATTTCAAAGGAATCATCGATCTCGTTGAAATGAAGACTTACATGTACAACAACGACCTCGGTACTGACATCGAAGTAACAGATGGCTTCCCAGCTGACATGGCTGACCAAGCTGAAGAACTTCGCGGTCAATTGATCGAAGGTGTTGCTGACTTCAACGAAGAGTTGATGATGAAGTACCTTGAAGGTGAAGAGATTTCAATCGATGAATTGAAAGCTGCAATCCGTCAAGCGACACTTAGCGTTGAATTCTACCCTGTACTCGTTGGTTCTGCCTTCAAGAACAAAGGTGTTCAGCTCATGCTTAACGCCGTTGTTGATTACCTCCCATCACCAGTTGATGTTGAGTCAATCAAAGGGATCAACCTCGATACAGAAGAAGAAATCACGCGTGAGCCTTCTGACGAAGCTCCATTCTCAGCACTTGCGTTCAAAGTTATGACTGACCCTTACGTCGGTAAATTGACGTTCTTCCGCGTGTACTCTGGTACAGCTGAAGCGGGATCATACGTGAAGAACTCGACTAAAGGGAAGCGTGAGCGTCTCGGTCGTATCCTTCAAATGCACGCAAACAGCCGTGAAGAGATTCCAATGGTATACGCTGGTGACATCGCCGCTGCTGTTGGTTTCAAAGACACGACTACTGGTGACACGCTTTGCACAGAGAAAGATAACATCGTTCTCGAGTCAATGACGTTCCCAGAACCAGTTATCTCGGTTGCAATCGAGCCTAAATCGAAAGCAGACCAAGATAAGATGGGTCAAGCTCTTGCGAAACTCGCAGAAGAAGATCCAACATTCCGCACTGAAACAAACCCTGAGACTGGTCAAACGATCATCTCTGGTATGGGTGAGCTTCACCTTGATATCCTCGTTGACCGTATGCGTCGCGAATTCAAAGTAGAAGCTAACGTTGGTGCACCACAAGTTGCTTACCGTGAAACAATCCGTGGCGCTGCGAAGATCGATTCGAAATTCGTTCGTCAGTCTGGTGGACGCGGTCAGTACGGTCACGTTGTCGTAGAATTCGAGCCGAACGAAGAAGGCGCTGGATTCGAGTTCGAGAACAAGATCGTCGGTGGTGTTGTACCACGTGAATACGTCCCAGCTGTTCAAAACGGGATTGAAGAAGCTCTCGAAAACGGTATCCTCGCTGGTTACCCAGTAGTTGACGTTAAAGCTCGCCTCGTATTCGGATCGTACCACGATGTCGACTCGAACGAGATGGCGTTTAAAGTTGCTGCTTCGATGGCGGTTAAACAACTTAAGGACCAAGCGAAAGCTGTCATCCTTGAGCCAATGATGCGTGTTGAAGTTGTTATCCCTGAAGAATACATGGGTGACATCATGGGTGACGTAACGTCACGCCGTGGACGCGTAGAAGGTATGGAAGCTCGCGGTAACGCACAAGTCGTTAAAGCGATGATTCCACTTTCAGAAATGTTCGGTTACGCAACATCACTTCGTTCACGTACACAAGGACGTGGAACGTACTCGATGCACTTCGATCACTACGAAGAAGTACCGAAATCAATTGCTGAAGAAATCGTCAAAAAAGCGAACGGCTAATAACGGTTGTATCGCTAGATTGATTGTTGTAAGCTAAGGAGGACGTATGTTAAAAGTAACCTACGTCTTCCTAGTTAAATAAAAACTAATCGTTTAATAGAGGAGGAATCTAGAATGGGTAAAGAAAAATTCGACCGTTCTAAACCGCACGTTAACGTTGGTACAATCGGCCACGTCGACCACGGTAAAACAACTTTGACTGCAGCAATCTCTGCTGTACTTTCACGTGCACAAGGTAAAACAGCTACTAAGTTTGACCAAATCGATGGTGCTCCAGAAGAGCGCGAGCGCGGTATCACAATCGCAACAGCTCACATCGAGTACGAAACTGACAAGCGTCACTACGCACACGTTGACTGCCCAGGACACGCTGACTATGTTAAAAACATGATCACTGGTGCTGCTCAAATGGACGGCGCGATCCTCGTTGTATCTGCAACAGATGGCCCAATGCCACAAACACGTGAGCACATCCTTCTTTCACGTCAAGTAGGTGTTCCTTACATCGTAGTCTTCATGAACAAAGTTGACATGGTAGACGACGAAGAGCTCCTCGAACTCGTTGAAATGGAAATCCGTGAACTTCTTTCTGAATACGACTTCCCAGGCGACGACCTCCCTGTAATCAAAGGTTCTGCACTTGGCGCACTTAACGGTGAAGCTCAGTGGGAAGAAAAAGTTATGGAACTCATGAACGCTGTTGATGAGTACATCCCAGAACCAGTTCGTGACACAGACAAAGACTTCATGATGCCTGTTGAGGACGTATTCTCAATCACTGGTCGTGGTACTGTAGCGACTGGTCGTGTTGAGCGTGGTGTTCTCCGCGTCAACGACGAGATCGAAATCGTTGGTCTCACAGAAGAAACTAAGAAAACTGTATGTACTGGTGTAGAGATGTTCCGTAAGCTTCTTGACTATGCTGAAGCTGGCGACAACATCGGTGCACTTCTCCGTGGTGTATCACGTGACGACATCGAGCGTGGACAAGTACTTGCTAAGCCAGGTTCAATCACACCACACTCAAAATTCAAAGCATCAATCTACGTTCTTTCTAAAGAAGAGGGTGGCCGTCACACGCCATTCTTCGCGAACTACCGCCCGCAGTTCTACTTCCGTACAACTGACGTAACAGGTATCGTTCACCTTCCAGAAGGTACTGAAATGGTAATGCCAGGAGACAACATCGAGTTGACGATCGAATTGATTTCTACAATCGCGATCGAAGACGGTACACGTTTCTCTATCCGTGAGGGTGGCCGTACTGTAGGTGCTGGTTCAGTAACAGAAATCATCGAGTAATCGATTGATTCAACTGAACAACTTCAAGCAGTCCGCAATATGCGGGCTGCTTTTTTGTGTTTCTGGATGAGCGTGGTAAGATGAAGCATACGAGAAAGGAGTGAGGTCATGTTGAAACAATTAGAGACGATTTGTCGCTTGAATGGAATCGCATATCGTATCGGTGGTTCGCAACTGTTAAAGCATCATGGCATTGTCGACGAAACGAATGACATTGATGTTTTCGTAGAGCCCGATCAGTTTGAACGGTTAGACCAGATCTTGAGTCGTGCCGGAGAGAAACAATCGACTGAACCACATGAGGCATACTTGACGACTTACTTTGGGGAGTATGTTTTCGAGGGAACCGACGTGGATGTCATGTCCAGTTTTCGCATGAAGTGCACCGACGGCATCTATACACATCCTTATATAGAAGCAGAAGGGAACTGGATGCACCTCGAAGAATGGATTGTCCTTTATACAGTCATCGGTAGAGAGGATAAACTGACGCGTCTGGCTCGCTATTTTGAGACACACGATATAAATGAAGGAATTGTTCATGCATGTTTAAGAAGAGCCCCACAATCGGTCGTAGAAGGGGTAACGGAGCGATTTGGAGAGATGATGAAACGCTAGGTCGAGTTGACATGGGACTTCGTTTGAAAAATAGTTCAATAAAAGAATGAATTTTCTCTTGCAAAAGCTCGCGAATCTTGTTACATTAGGGAACGTTGAGCAACTCATCAGACAACCAGCAACTTCAAAAATCTAATCTTGCATTCCATGACCAGATTAGATATAATGATTAAGTGTTTGTGCGAGTGGTGAGAGACTTTACAGCAGAAAATGGGTCCAATCGTTGATTCGCAATGATCGGATGCCTCTGCTGACACAAGCACGCTGCGTTGAAGCGGGAGGTTATGACACGCCAGGCAGCATTGCCATGGCCGGTGTGGAAATTTCCGCGGAGAATTGTCTATTTTTAAAATAGGCGACAAAGGAGGGAAACAAACATGGCAAATGAAAAAATTCGTATTCGTTTAAAAGCATATGACCATCGCGTTCTCGATCAATCAGCTGAGAAGATCGTTGACACTGCGAAGCGTTCAGGTGCAAAGGTATCGGGTCCAATCCCGCTCCCAACTGAAAAATCGGTTTACACGATCCTTCGTGCGGTTCACAAGTACAAAGATGCTCGTGAGCAGTTCGAAATGCGTACACACAAACGCTTGATCGACATCGTAAACCCAACACCGAAAACAGTCGATTCGCTTATGCGTCTCGAGTTACCATCAGGTGTAGACATCGAAATCAAACTTTAATTCTTCATATAGTAGATACTAGCCAGAAGAGACAATTAATTATTTAACAGGAGGTGTATCTCATGGCTAAAGGAATCTTAGGAACAAAACTTGGTATGACTCAAATCTTCAACGAAGCAGGCGAAGTTGTACCGGTAACAGTAGTTGCTGTAGAAGGTAACGTCGTTCTTCAACTTAAAACAGTTGATACAGACGGTTACGAAGCAGTTCAACTTGGTTTCGGAGACATCAAAGAATCACGTCAAAACAAACCATCAAAAGGTCACGCTGCGAAAGCAAACGCGACACCTAAGCGCTTCATCAAAGAAGTTCGTACTTCAGTAGAAGGATACGAAATCGGTCAAGAGATTAAGGCAGACATTTTCGCTGCAGGTGAATTAGTAGACGTTACAGGTACATCGAAAGGTAAAGGATTCCAAGGTGCGATCAAGCGTCACGGACAATCACGTGGACCAATGGCTCACGGTTCGCGCTACCACCGTCGTCCTGGTTCGATGGGTCCTGTCGCTCCTAACCGCGTATTCAAAGGGAAACTTCTTCCTGGTCAAATGGGTGGAGAGCGTAAAACAATTCAAAACCTTGAAATCGTTAAAGTTGATGTGGAACGCGGCCTTCTCCTCGTGAAAGGTGCTATCCCAGGCGCTCGTAAATCGAACGTCATCATCAAATCAGCGGTCAAAGGTAACTAATTAACTGCACGGAAAGGAGGAATTACGAATGCCTAAAGTAGCTTTGCTTAACCAAACAGGTTCACAAGTTGGCGAAATCGAATTGGCAGAAGCCATCTTCGGAATCGAGCCAAACGAATCAGTACTTTACGACGCAATCGTCATGCAACAAGCATCACGCCGTCAAGGTACTCACGATACGAAAGGTCGCTCGGAAGTACGCGGTGGCGGCCGTAAACCATGGAAACAAAAGGGAACTGGTCGTGCGCGCCAAGGTTCTATCCGCTCACCACAATGGGTTGGTGGTGGTACAGTCTTCGGTCCAACACCACGTTCATACTCTTACAAACTTCCTAAGAAGGTTCGTCGTTTAGCACTTCTCTCGGCTCTTTCGTCGAAAGTACAAAACAACGAAATCATCGTCCTCGAAGGCCTTGCTTTCGATGCACCAAAAACAAAAGATATGGCTGCTGTACTCAACAGCTTATCAGTAGAACGTAAGGCTCTTGTAGTCACAGCGGACTACAATGAGACTATCGCTCTCGCAGCTCGTAACATCCCAGGAGTGACTGTGATCGACGCAGCAGGCGTAAACGTTCTTGACCTCGTTGCTAACGACAAAGTCATCTTCACTAAAGATGCGGTTGCGAAGGTAGAGGAGGTGCTTGCATAATGGCTCAAGCATACGATATCATCAAACGTCCGATCATCACTGAGCGTTCAGTTAGCCTCATGGAAGCTAACAAATACGTTTTCGAAATCGACGTAAAAGCGACTAAATCGCAAGTGAAACACGCTATCGAAACAATCTTCAATGTGAAAGTTGCTTCGGTAAACACAATGAACTACAAACCGAAAGCGAAACGTGTCGGTCGTCACGCTGGTTACACAGCTCGCCGTAAAAAAGCGATCGTAACTCTTGCAGAAGGCAACACAATCGACTTCCTCGGTTAATTAACTACCTTAGAAGAAAAGGAGGGAATCCTCGATGGCAATCAAAAAGTTTAAGCCGACCACTAACGGTCGTCGTAACATGACATCTCTCGACTTTGCAGAGATCACAACGAATCGCCCTGAAAAATCGTTAACTGAAAAGCTTTCGAAAAAAGGCGGACGTAACAACCAAGGTCGCTTGACTGTTCGTCACCAAGGTGGCGGTCACAAGCGTAAATACCGTATCATCGATTTCAAACGTAACAAAGATGGCGTTGCAGGACGCGTAGCAACGATCGAATACGATCCAAACCGTTCAGCAAACATCGCACTCATCAACTATGTAGATGGTGAGAAACGTTACATCCTCGCTCCTAAGGGCATCAAAGTAGGCATGGAAATCATGTCTGGTCCTGAAGCGGATATCAAAGTGGGGAACGCTCTTCCACTCGTAAACATCCCTGTCGGTACAACAATCCACAACATCGAGCTTAAGCCTGGTAAAGGCGGTCAGCTTGTTCGTGCGGCTGGTGCATCGGCACAAATCCAAGGACGTGACGGCAAGTACGTCATCGTTCGTCTTCAATCAGGTGAATCACGCTTGTTCCTCGGCACTTGCCGCGCGACAATCGGTTCAGTTGGTAACGAAGAACACGAACTCGTAAACATCGGTAAAGCAGGACGTTCACGTTGGTTAGGCAAACGCCCAACAGTACGTGGTTCTGTAATGAACCCGGTTGATCACCCACACGGTGGTGGTGAAGGTCGTGCGCCAATCGGTCGTTCGGGCCCACTTACTCCTTGGGGTAAACCAGCTCTTGGTCTTAAGACTCGTAAGAAAAACAAATCGAGCGACATGTACATCCTTCGTCGCCGTAAGAAATAATTACTACATGATTCTCGGGCGGTTCGAAAGGGCCGTTCCCGAATCATTCCAAAGGGAGGTTCTAACATGGGTCGCAGCTTAAAAAAAGGTCCATTCGCAGATCACCACTTGCTCGCTAAAGTTGACAAACTCAACGAATCTGGTGAGAAGCAAGTCATCAAAACTTGGTCACGTCGCTCGACGATCTTCCCAGAATTCATGGGTCACACGTTCGGTGTGCACGATGGTCGTAAACACGTACCAGTATTCGTGACAGAAGACATGGTTGGTCACAAACTTGGTGAATTCGCTCCAACACGCACGTACAAAGGTCACGGATCAGACAAGAAAACGAAACGGTAATTTGAGGGGAGGTCAAATCCATGCAAGCTAAAGCATCAGCTAATATGGTCCGTCTTGCTCCTCGCAAAGCACGTCTCGTTGTAGACTTAATTCGCGGGAAACAAGTCGGCGAAGCGCTCTCTGTCCTTGCTCACACGAACAAGGCAGCATCGCCAGTCGTTGAAAAAGTATTAAAATCAGCGATTGCTAACGCAGAGCACAACTACGATATGAACATTGAGAACCTCGTTGTAACAGAAGCTTACGTAAACGAAGGTCCAACACTCAAACGCTTCCGCCCACGTGCGATGGGTCGCGCAAGCCGTATTAACAAACGCACAAGCCACATCCACATCGTGGTAACTGAGAAATAAGGAGGGATATGTAGTGGGTCAAAAGGTAAATCCGCACGGTCTTCGCGTTGGTGTTATCAAAGACTGGGATTCGCGTTGGTACGCTGAGAAAGACTACGCTGATCTCCTTCATGAAGACTTCGTTATTCGTGAATACATCGAAAACAAAATGAAGGATGCTAGTGTTTCTAAAGTTGAAATCGAACGCGCTGCAAACCGCGTGAACATTTCGCTTCACACTGCGAAGCCAGGTATGGTAATCGGTAAAGGTGGTTCTGAAATCGAATCACTCCGTAAACACATTACAAAAATCGCTGACGGAAAACGCGTTCACATCAACGTTGTTGAAGTGAAAAACGCTGACGCTGTTGCGAAGCTTGTAGCAGAAAACATTGCTCGTCAATTGGAAGGTCGTGTATCATTCCGTCGTGCAATGAAACAATCAATTCAACGTTCGATGCGTACTGGCATCAAAGGGATCAAAACAGAAGTTTCTGGTCGTCTTGGTGGCGCTGATATCGCTCGTTCAGAGAAATACTCGGAAGGAACAGTTCCACTTCACACACTCCGTGCCGACATCGACTACGGAACAGCTGAAGCTGACACAACTTACGGTAAAATCGGCGTAAAAGTTTGGTTATACCACGGTGAAGTTCTTCCAACAAAAAACAACACAGCGAAAAACGCTGAATAATAAACACTCTTTCAGGAAGGAGGCAACACACTATGTTGTTACCTAAACGCGTGAAATATCGTCGTGTACACCGTGGTAAAATGCGCGGGAATGCTAAACGCGGCACAACTGTACACTTCGGTGAGTTCGGTCTCCAAGCTCTCGAAGCGAGCTGGATTACAAACCGTCAAATCGAATCAGCACGTATTGCAATGACACGTTATATGAAACGTGGTGGTAAAGTGTGGATCAAGATCTTCCCACACAAGCCGTACACTAAAAAGCCTCTCGAAGTCCGAATGGGTTCGGGTAAAGGTGCTCCAGAAGGCTGGGTAGCTGTAGTTAAGCCTGGCAAAGTAATGTTCGAAATCGCAGGTGTATCTGAGGAAGTGGCACGTGAGGCACTTCGTCTCGCATCGCACAAACTTCCAGTAAAATGTAAGTTCGTGAAACGTGAAGAAAATGGTGGTGATACGAATGAAAGCAACTGATCTCCGTCAATCAACAACTGAAGAGCTCAACGGTAAAGTGGGCGAGTGGAAAGAAGAACTCTTTAACCTTCGCTTCCAACTTGCTACAGGTCAGCTTGAGAATCCTGCTCGTATCCGTGAAGTACGCAAGTCGATTGCGCGTGCTAAAACGATTCTTCGTGAACGCGAACTCGGCATCAACAACGGCTAATTACATCGGATTCTTGAGAGGAGGTAACACTCATGGAACGCAACAACCGTAAAGTGTTCACTGGTCGCGTCGTGTCTGACAAAATGGACAAAACGATCGTCGTCGCAGTAGAAACAAAGGTTCGTCATAAACTTTATGGCAAACGTGTAAACTACACGAAGAAATATAAAGCACACGATGAGAACAACGTCGCTAAAGTGGGCGATATCGTTCGCATCGCGGAAACACGTCCTCTTTCTAAAGACAAACGTTTCCGTCTTGTAACAGTAGTAGAAGAATCAGTAATCATCTAATAACAGTTCGGATTTATTAAACATCCGGAGGGAGGTACACTCGCATGATTCAACAAGAATCTCGCTTGAAAGTAGCAGACAACTCTGGCGCGCGTGAACTGTTGACAATTAAGGTTCTCGGTGGTTCTGGTCGTAAGACTGCAAACATCGGTGACGTTATCGTCGCTACGGTAAAACAAGCAACACCAGGTGGCGTTGTTAAAAAAGGTGACGTTGTCAGAGCAGTTGTCGTTCGTACAAAACGCGGCGCTCGTCGTAAAGATGGTTCGTACATCCGTTTCGATGAGAACGCAGCAGTCATTATCAAAGATGACAAGAGCCCACGCGGCACACGGATCTTCGGGCCAGTTGCACGTGAACTTCGTGAAAAAGAATTCATGAAGATCGTTTCGTTGGCACCGGAAGTACTTTAATTTCCAATTTCAATCCTATAAGGAGGTGCGCAAACGATGCATGTTAAAAAAGGCGATACAGTCCAGGTAATGTCTGGTAAAGATAAAGGCAAGCAAGGGGTTATCCTCAAAGCTATGCCAAGCAAAAACCGCGTAGTGGTTGAAGGCGTAAACGTGATGAAAAAACACTCAAAACCTTCACAAGCGAATCCACAAGGCGGGATCCTTGAGATCGAAGCACCAATTCACGTCTCGAACGTAATGCCACTCGACCCTAAAACTGGCAAACCAACTCGTGTTGGTTTCAAAGTAGTCGATGGTAAAAAAGTTCGTGTCGCGAAATCGGGCGAATCACTCGATAAATAAGAAGAACGTGACGAAAGGAGGTCCATTCGACTATGAACCGTTTGCAAGAGAAGTATAAAAGCGACATCGTGAAAGCGATGATGGATAAATTCAACTATGACTCGGTCATGCAAGTACCGAAAATCGAAAAGATCGTCATCAACATGGGTGTAGGTGATGCTGTTTCGAACTCGAAAGCACTTGACATGGCAGTTGAAGAATTAACAATTCTTTCAGGTCAAAAACCACTCGTAACGAAAGCGAAGAAATCAATCGCTGGTTTCAAGCTTCGTGAAGGTATGCCAATCGGTGCGAAGGTTACACTTCGTGGCGAGCGTATGTACGATTTCCTCGACAAATTGGTAACTGTTTCACTTCCACGTGTACGTGACTTCCGCGGTGTATCGAAGAAAGCATTCGACGGACGCGGTAACTACACGCTTGGCGTGAAAGAGCAACTTATTTTCCCTGAGATCGATTACGATAAAGTATCTAAAGTACGCGGTATGGACATCGTTGTTGTTACAACAGCAAACACAGACGAAGAAGCACGTGAATTGCTCACACTTCTCGGTATGCCATTCCAAAAATAATCTAGAGGGAGGTCGACAACATGGCTAAAAAGTCAATGGTGAATCGCGAACTTAAACGCGAGAAACTCGTTGCCCAGTACGCTGAAAAGCGTGCGAAGTTGAAAGCTGAAGGCGATTATATCGGACTCAGCAAATTGCCACGTAACTCGTCACCTGTACGCTTGCACAACCGTTGCAGCATCACAGGTCGTCCGCATGGTTACATGGGTAAATTCGGGATCAGCCGTATCAAGTTCCGTGATCTTGCATACAAAGGTCAAATCCCTGGTGTTAAAAAAGCAAGCTGGTAATCCACTAACAGTGTGAAAGGAGGTACATCGCATGGTAATGACAGACCCTATTGCAGATATGCTTACACGTATCCGTAACGCTAACATGGTTCGCCATGAAAAAATGGAGCTTCCAGCTTCGAACATTAAACGTGAGATCGCTGAAATCCTTAAGCGTGAAGGTTTCATTCGCGATGTTGAATATATCGAGGACGCTAAACAAGGTACACTTCGTCTTTTCCTTAAATATGGAGCAAGCAACGAACGTGTAATCACTGGTCTCAAACGTATTTCGAAACCAGGTCTTCGCGTATACGCAAAAGCTGATGAAGTGCCTAAAGTACTCGGAGGACTCGGAATCGCAGTTCTTTCGACATCTAAAGGTCTTATGACTGATAAAGAAGCTCGCCAACAACAAGTCGGCGGCGAAGTGATCGCCTACATCTGGTAAGTCACTTTTCTAACAAGAACGGAGGTGTAATCAATGTCACGTATTGGTAAAAAACCAGTTACGATTCCTGCTGGCGTTACTGTAACAGTTGCTAATGACAACACGGTCACAGTAAAAGGTGCTAAAGGTGAACTTTCGCTTTCAGCTAACCCGGCATTGGAAATCAAAGTTGAAGAGAACGAATTGACGGTTGTTCGTCCAGACGAATCGAAAGAAAGCCGCACAATTCACGGTACGACACGTGCCCTTATTGCCAACATGGTACAAGGTGTGTCGAACGGATTCCAAAAAACACTTGAGATCTCGGGGGTTGGTTACCGTGCTACGAAGCAAGGTAACAAACTCGTCCTCAACCTCGGCTACTCGCACCCAATCGAGTACGTTGCTGAGGAAGGTATCGAAATCGAAGTTCCTTCAAACACGCAAATCATCGTAAAAGGGATTAACAAAGAGCGCGTCGGTCACGTTGCTGCTCAAATCCGCTCGTACCGTGCTCCAGAACCTTACAAAGGTAAAGGTGTTCGTTACTCTGATGAACGTATTCGCCGTAAAGAAGGTAAGACTGGTAAGTAATTCGTCACGAAATGAACGGAAAGGAGTGGCATAAATGATCACAAAGGCAGATAAAAATGCAGTTCGTAAAAAACGTCATGCTCGCGTACGTCGTACGATCTCGGGGACAGCAGCTCGTCCACGTTTGAACGTATTCCGTTCGAGCAAGCACATTTACGTTCAACTTATCGATGACGCAGCACAAACAACGCTTGTGTCTGCATCTTCGAAAGATAAAGCTCTCGATCTTACAAATGGCGGTAACGTTGAAGCAGCGAAAGCTGTTGGTAAACTTGCTGCAGAACGTGCACTCGAGAAAGGTATCGACACAGTTGTGTTCGACCGTGGTGGATACCTCTATCATGGCCGCGTCAAAGCTGTTGCAGAAGCAGCTCGTGAAGCAGGTCTTAAATTCTAATAAAAAGGAGGGGACACTCGATGCGCCAGTTAGACGTTAACATGGAACAACTTGAAGAACGCGTTGTTACCGTAAACCGCGTCGCGAAAGTCGTAAAAGGTGGCCGCCGCTTCCGTTTTGCTGCTCTCGTAGTCGTAGGTGACAAAAATGGTCACGTCGGTTTCGGTACAGGTAAGGCACAAGAGGTGCCAGAAGCGATTCGCAAGGCTATTGAAGCCGCTAAGAAAAACATGGTACAAGTACCTATGGTTGGTACAACAATTCCACACGAAATCACAGGAGTATTCGGAGCAGGTCGTGTATTCATGAAACCAGCTTCTGAAGGTACTGGGGTTATCGCTGGTGGTCCAGTTCGTGCGGTGCTCGAACTTGCAGGTGTAGGTGACATCCTTTCGAAATCGTTAGGTTCAAACACACCGATCAACATCGTCCGTGCGACGGTACAGGGCTTGACTGAGCTCAAAAAAGCAGAGGAAGTTGCTAAACTACGTGGTAAAAGCGTAGAAGAACTTCTTAACTAAGGGAGGGAACTAGACATGGCGAAACTCGCAATCACCCTCACACGCAGCACAATTGGTCGTCCGGAAGGTCAGCGTGTTACTGTACGTACACTCGGTCTTCGCAAAATGCATCAAACGGTCGTTGTCCCAGACAACGTCGCGATGCGCGGTATGATCAATAAAGTGTCGCACCTTGTGACTGTAAAAGAAATCAACGAATAATAAAGATTTTAATAAATAAGGAGGTGCCACTATGAAACTCCATGAATTGAAGCCAACTCCAGGTTCACGTCACGAACGTAACCGTGTCGGTCGCGGTATGGCGACTGGTAACGGTAAAACTTCTGGCCGTGGACACAAAGGTCAAAAAGCTCGTTCGGGCGGTGGCGTTCGTCCAGGATTCGAAGGTGGACAAAACCCACTTTACCGTCGTCTTCCAAAACGCGGTTTCAACAACCCAACTCGTAAAGAGTACGCGGTTGTTTCCCTAGACACGCTTAACCGTTTCGAAGCAGGTACTGAAGTTACTCCAGAACTCTTAATCGAGACTGGTGTAGTCAGCTCTGCTAAAGACGGAATCAAGGTCCTTGCTAACGGCAAGCTTGAAACTAAATTGACTGTAAAAGCCAACAAGTTCTCGGGTGCAGCGAAAGAAGCAATCGAAGCAGCTGGCGGTACAGTTGAGGTGATCTGATGTTTCAGACGATCTCCAATATGTGGCGCGTGAAAGATATTCGACAGCGTATTCTCTTCACACTCGCAATCATCATCATTTTCCGCATCGGGGCTCATATCCCGGTGCCGATGGTGAATACGGATGTGTTGCGTTTTGACTCAGGAGGTCTTCTTGACTTCTTGAACTTGTTTGGAGGAAATGCTTTACAGAACTTCTCCTTGTTCGCAATGGGGATCATGCCGTACATTACGGCATCGATCGTTGTGCAACTTTTACAAATGGACGTCGTTCCAAAGTTTGCCGAATGGGCAAAACAAGGAGAGGCGGGCCGTAAAAAGTTAGCGACGGTCACGCGCTATGGGACGATCATCTTAGGCTTTGTCCAAGCGACTTCGTTGTCGTTTGGATTTAACCGCCTCTACCCAGGTCTCGTCAATGAAACATGGGGAACGGCAACTTACTTTGTGATCGCGATTGTACTCACTGCGGGTACAGCGTTCTTGATGTTCCTTGGTGAGATGACAACGGAGAAAGGTGTTGGGAATGGTATTTCCATCATTATCTTCGCTGGTATCGTCGCTGGGTTCCCAAGAATCTTTACGCAGATTTATGAAACAAAACTCCAAAACGCTGGAGATGCATTGTTCATTAACATCGTTTACTTGGTTGTATTGGCCCTTGTCATTTTGGCTGTGACGGTTGGAATCATTTATGTTCAACAAGCGGCACGCAAAATTCCAATCCAATATGCAAAACGCACGGCAAACCGTACCCCAGTGGGCGGTCAGTCGACGCACTTGCCGATCAAGCTAAACGCTGCAGGTGTTATCCCGGTGATCTTCGCGATTTCCTTCATGGTAACACCACCAACTGTTGCAAGCTTCATTGCTTCTCCAGAGACAACGCAAAAATTACAGACGTACTTTGACACGACGGCGCCAATCGGAATGTCGATTTACGTTGCGTTAATCATTGCGTTCTCTTACTTCTATACATTTGTTCAGGTCAACCCAGAGCAGATGGCAGAAAACCTGCAGAAGCAAGGTGGTTATATTCCTGGGATTCGTCCTGGGGCGCAAACAGAACAGTACATCACGAAGTTGCTGTATCGATTGACTTTCTTCGGAGCGATTTTCTTATCGCTCGTGGCGATCATGCCGACAATCTTCATTAAGCTTGCCGGTCTTCCAACTTCCGTTCAAATCGGAGGAACGAGCTTATTGATCGTCATCGGGGTAGCCCTCGAAACGATGAAACAAATCGAGAGTCAACTTGTAAAACGACACTATAAAGGCTTTATCCGTTAAAGCGGAAGGAAGGGTTGACCCTTCCTTCCTGTCGTGTTTACAAGCCCTTCGTGAAAATCAAAACTGGAGGCTAACCGAGATGAATCTAGTACTCATGGGCTTACCGGGTGCTGGGAAAGGGACTCAAGCTGCTAAAATCGTAGAAGAGTACCAAATCCCTCACATTTCGACAGGCGACATGTTTCGTGCGGCAATCAAAGGCGGAACGCCACTCGGTAAAGAAGCCAAGTCGTTCATGGATAAAGGCGAACTCGTACCGGATGAGGTAACAATCGGAATCGTACGCGAACGTCTTAGCCAAGATGACACTGAAAAAGGTTTCTTACTTGATGGATTCCCGCGTACTGTTGCTCAAGCAGAGGCACTCGAAAGTTTGCTTAAAGATTTGGGGAAACAGATTGACCACGTCGTCAACATCGATGTGGATGCGGAAATTCTCGTTCCACGTTTGACAGGTCGTTGGATCTGCCCAACATGTGGTGCGACATATCACGTGATCTTCAACCCACCAAAAGTGGAAGGCATCTGTGATGTGGATGGGTCGGCTCTCATGCAACGTGAAGACGATAAAGAGGAAACGGTTCGCCGTCGCCTTGACGTCAACATCGAGCAATCGAAACCACTCATTGACTTTTACGCTGAAAAAGGGTATCTTCGTACATTGGATGGAGATCGTCCAATCGATGTCGTATATGCCGATGTCAAAGCATTACTCGGTGATACTGAATGATCATCACGAAGACGCCTCGTGAAATTGCGATTATGCGTGAGGCTGGGCAAATTGTTGCTCGAACGCACCAGGTGCTCAAACAGCACATAAAACCAGGAATCACGACGCTTGAGCTCGACCAGATTGCGGAAGATTACATTCGCAGCCAAGGTGCGACGCCATCGTTTAAAGGCTATAACGGTTTTACCGGTAGTGTTTGCGCTTCGGTGAATGAAGAGCTTGTTCATGGCATTCCAGGAAAACGGGTATTGAACGATGGAGATATTATCTCAATCGACATCGGTGCCTACTATAATGGATACCATGGAGATTCCGCTTGGACTTATCCAGTGGGAACAATCTCAGAAGAGACACAGCGGCTACTTGACGTAACCGAAGAAAGTCTGTATAAAGGATTGGAGCACGCCAAGGCTGGAGGGCGATTGACAGATATTTCACATGCGATTCAAGCATATGTTGAATCACACGATTTTTCTGTCGTCCGCGAATACGTCGGTCATGGTGTTGGACAAAATTTGCATGAAGAACCGCAAATTCCACACTATGGTCCACCGGGGAAAGGGCCGCGCCTGAAGACTGGGATGACGTTAGCTATTGAACCAATGGTTAATGCTGGTCAACGCTATGTTCGAACACTGGCTGATAACTGGACAGTTGTCACAGTGGACGGTAGCATGTGCGCCCACTTTGAGCACACCATCGCCATCACAGACGATGGATACGAGATTTTAACGAAACTCGATTCCGGTGAATGAGGCTCTATTGTTTCATACTGATCCATTCTGGATCCTTCTCTCACAGTAGATGGCAATAGATCGTCTGTGCTCCTAAAGATCTTCATATAGAAAGGGGAATAAATGATGGCGAAACAAGATGTCATTGAAGTGGAAGGCACTGTTGTCGAACCACTTCCGAACGCAATGTTTAAAGTGGAGTTAGAAAACGGCCACACGGTGCTCGCGCACGTCTCAGGGAAAATTCGGATGCACTACATTCGGATCCTTCCAGGTGACCGCGTAACTGTTGAGTTGTCTCCATACGACTTGACTCGCGGGCGGATTACGTACCGTTATAAGTAACTCCGATTTTTCCAGGAGGAGGGTATACTCATGAAAGTAAGACCGTCGGTAAAACCGATTTGCGAAAAATGTAAAGTTATTCGCCGTAAGGGTAAAGTAATGGTAATTTGCGAAAACCCGAAACACAAACAAAAACAAGGTTAATTTCAGAGGAGGTGCACACATGGCACGTATTGCTGGTGTAGATATTCCACGCGAAAAACGTATCGTTATTTCGCTCACATACATCTATGGTATTGGTAAAACAAAAGCACAAGAAATTTTGAAGGCTGCTAACGTTTCTGAAGAGACACGCACACGCGACCTTACTGAAGATGAACTCAACCGTATCCGTGAAGCAATTGACGGAATCAAAGTTGAAGGTGACCTTCGTCGTGAAGTTTCACTTAACATCAAACGTTTGATCGAGATCGGCGCATACCGCGGTATCCGTCATCGCCGTAGTCTCCCTGTTCGCGGTCAAAACACGAAGAACAACTCGCGTACTCGTAAAGGCCCACGCCGTACAGTAGCGAACAAGAAGAAGTAAAGGAGGGAATTGAACAATGGCGAAACGTAAGCAAAACGTACGTTCTAAACGTAAAGTTAAAAAACATGTTGAAGTCGGTGTGGTACACATCCGTTCTACATTCAACAACACAATCATTACAATCACTGACACGCAAGGTAACGCGATCTCATGGGCTACTTCTGGTAACCTTGGATTTAAAGGATCACGTAAATCGACTCCGTTCGCAGCACAAATGGCTGCTGAAACTGCAGCGAAAGTTGCAATGGACAACGGTATGCGTACAGTAGAAGTTAACGTTAAAGGTCCTGGTGCTGGACGTGAAGCGGCTATCCGTGCGCTCCAAGCTACTGGTCTCGAAGTTACTGCAATCCGTGACGTAACTCCAGTTCCGCACAACGGTTGCCGCCCTCCGAAACGTCGCCGCGTATAATCGCTTGAACGTGTGAGGGGTTTACCTAGCACGACAGCTTATACTTTAGCAGTTCAAACTGCACGGCAGGATATACTCAAGGAGGGGTTCAGATGATCGAGATTGAAAAACCAAAGATCGAAACGGTCGAAATCAGCGAGGACGCTACGTTTGGTAAATTCGTAGTAGAACCGCTTGAACGTGGATATGGCACTACTCTCGGTAACTCACTACGTCGAATTCTATTGTCATCGCTCCCAGGTGCAGCGGTAACAGCGGTTCAAATCGATGGCGTGCTTCACGAGTTCTCTACGATTGACGGTGTCGTCGAAGACGTTACTCAAATCGTACTAAACCTCAAGAAGTTAGCACTCAAAGTGTACTCGGAAGAAGAGAAAACGCTTGAGATTAACGTTTCAAGTGCCGGTGCTGTCACTGCGGCAGACATTACCCATGATAGCGACGTTGAAATCTTGAATCCTGAGCTCCACATCGCGACTCTCGCTGACAATGCGACGCTTCGCATGCGTTTGACTGCTCGCCGTGGTCGTGGTTACGTCCAGGCAGAAGATAACAAACGTGATGATATGCCGATTGGGGTCATTCCAATCGATTCGATCTATACACCGATTCAACGCGTGAACTACGAAGTAGATAAAACACGTGTCGGTCAAGACGCTAGCTTTGATAAGCTTTTATTAGACGTGTGGACAGATGGTTCAATTCGTCCGGAAGAAGCTGTATCATTAGGAGCGAAAATTTTGACTGAACACTTGAACATCTTCGTTGGTTTGACAGATGAGGCTCTCAACGCAGAAATCATGGTCGAGAAAGAAGAAGACCAAAAAGAAAAAGTACTCGAAATGACGATTGAAGAACTCGATCTCTCAGTTCGTTCGTACAACTGCTTGAAGCGCGCTGGCATCAACACTGTTCAAGAACTCGCAAACAAATCAGAGGAAGAGATGATGAAAGTTCGTAACCTCGGACGTAAATCACTCGAAGAAGTTCAACACAAGTTGGACGAACTCGGTTTGGGCTTGCGTAAAGAAGACTAAGTTCAACCGAAGGAGGGAAATGTAATGGCTTATTCGAAACTTGGCCGTACAAGCTCGCAACGCAAGGCGCTTTTGCGTGATCTTGCAACTGACCTAATCATCAACGAGCGCATTCAAACAACTGAACAAAAAGCGAAAGAACTTCGCCCAGTCGTTGAAAAATTGATCACTCTTGGGAAACGTGGCGATCTTCATGCCCGTCGTCAAGTAGCTTCATTCGTTCGTAAGGAGAACGCTGGAGAAAAAGACGCAATCCAAAAATTGTTCGAAGACGTGGCTCCACGCTACGCTGAACGTCAAGGTGGATACACGCGCATCATGAAAGTCGGCCCACGCCGCGGTGATGGTGCAGAAGTTGTAATCATCGAACTCGTCTAATTCATTAGGCAGTCAACAGGGCATGCGGTGACGTATTGCCCTGTTTCCACATCAGAAAGGAGTCGACCTATGGAATCGCAAATTATGGTACGGGACGTCGTATTTCATTACCCTGGACAGTCTGAGCCGGCACTTAACGGCCTGTCGCTCGATGTATATAAAGGGGAATGGCTTGCGATTGTCGGCCATAATGGTTCTGGTAAGTCGACACTGACGAAGTTGTGGAACGGACTTCTTATTCCTGAACAGGGGGAAGTCCGCGTCGAGACACTCGATCCATCGAACGCCGCAGACGTGTGGGACGTTCGAACTCGGATCGGGGTCGTCTTTCAAAATCCCGACAATCAATTTGTCGGGGCGACCGTGCGCGATGATGTGGCATTTTCTCTCGAAAACATGGGACTTCCACGTCAAGAAATGGTTCGTCGAATTGATGACAGTCTAGCGCGCGTTGGATTATCGGAACTAGCGGACCGTGAACCGCATCAGTTATCCGGTGGACAAAAGCAGCGCGTTGCGATAGCTGCGGCTCTCGCAATGCGCCCGCGTGTCCTCGTGCTCGATGAAGCGACCTCGATGCTCGACCCAATTGGGCGACAAGAGGTATTACAAACGGTAAGACAACTCGTCTCAGAAGGGATGACCGTTGTCGCCATTACACACGAGCTCGACGAAGTGTTGTTTGCCGACCGTATCATTGCATTATCGAAAGGTAAGATTGCGATGACCGGTACACCTGAAGACGTGTTTCAACATCCCGATCAGCTTCGTGACATTCAATTGGATGTCCCGTTCATTGTCCGGATGCAACTCGAACTGAAGGCACGTGGCATTCCACTCGATCGTCTGATGCTACAACATTCGGAGTTGGTGAACCATCTATGCCGATACGCATTGAAGAAGTAACATATCAATATCAAATGAATACTCCGTTTGAACGAACCGCGCTGCGCGATGTGAATGTAACCATTCCGTCGGGAGCGCTTGTTGCGTTTCTTGGGCATACGGGCTCGGGGAAATCAACGCTCGTTCAACATATGAACGGCTTATTACGACCGACTGATGGACGTGTCGTGGTCGATGACATCACGGTCACACCGATTCGCTCGCGTCGGGATAAAAAACAAAATCTCTTGCCGCTTCGGCGTCGCGTTGGGCTCGTCTTTCAATATCCTGAGCACCAATTGTTTGAAGAGACGGTCGAACGCGACGTCATGTTCGGTCCGCGCAATTTTGGCGCGACAGATGCCGAAGCAAAAGAGCGTGCCCATGAGGCACTTCGTCTCGTCGGTTTGGATGAATCAC
Source organism: Exiguobacterium sp. USCH10 (assembly GCF_037619445.1). Taxonomy (GTDB): domain Bacteria; phylum Bacillota; class Bacilli; order Exiguobacteriales; family Exiguobacteriaceae; genus Exiguobacterium; species Exiguobacterium aestuarii_A. The sequence goes on from NZ_JAQPZO010000014.1 coordinate 48,366, forward strand.
TATGGGACCGTTCCCCATTCGACCTTTCCGGGGGACAAATGCGTCGCGTCGCGATTGCGGGCGTCTTAGCGAGCCGCCCCGACGTCCTCATCGTCGACGAACCGACAGCGGGTCTCGATCCGATTGGCAGACGAGATATGCTGGCATTATTTAAACGATTACGAGAAGAGCTGAATCTGACGCTGATTCTCGTTTCTCACGATATGGATGACGTGCTCACTTACGCGGAACGCGCCGTCGTGATGGAGCGTGGACAGGTAGCGTTCGATGGCGATCCGTTTGAGTTGTTTCAGGATGAAGCTCTCGTACGTCGTCTCCAACTTGATATCCCGCACGTTCTCCGATTCGCCCGTGATCTAGCGCCGGCTTTTGGGGAAACGGTCACTCCACTCGTACGAACGGAGGCCGAATTAGCGGATTGGATCGCAGAGCACTTGAGAGGGGGAGCCATATGATTATTGGTCAATATATACCGGGTCATTCCTGGCTCCATTCACTCGATGCCCGTGCGAAGACACTCTTTATTTTAGGATTTATCCCGGTCGTGTTTTTAGCGGATAACTTATGGACGAACTTGTTTCTACTAGCGTTCACGTTATTTGCGGTGAAACTATCACAACTATCGTGGCGTTATTTATGGAATGGGTTACGGATGATTCTCTTCTTGATCGTCTTCACGTTGATCTTGCAGTTATTATTTAATCGTGACGGGACACTCCTTTTTGAATTTGGTCCGATTGCCATTTACTCAGAAGGGATTCGGATGGGACTGATTGTCTCGCTCCGGTTCTTCTATCTCGTCATGTTAACGACTCTCGTCACGTTGACGACGACACCGATGGAATTGACCGACTCGATTGAAGCGGGTCTTCGACCGTTTGAGCGGATTCGTGTACCGGCACACGAGATTGCCTTGATGTTATCCATCTCGCTTCGCTTCTTACCGACCCTTGCAGATGAGACAGATCGAATCATGAAAGCCCAGCAAGCACGAGGGGTTGATTTGATGAGTGGTCCATGGAAGTCTCGTTTAAAAGGAGTCATCCCTTTATTGATTCCATTGTTCATCTCGGCGTTTAAGCGCGCTGAGGACCTCGCTACGGCGATGGAGGCTCGTGGGTATCGCGGGGGTGAAGGACGGACGAGGTTGCGTGAGATGGAGTGGCAGACGCGTGATACAGCAGTACTGCTGATCTTTGTCGCGTTAACACTCATATTGTTCGGATTGAGAGGGATTGGATGAGACGGATTAAACTGACAGTTGCCTATGACGGGACACACTACGCGGGATATCAAGTACAGCCAAATGGGAACACGATTCAAGCGGAGATTGAGGCAGTTCTCACACGAATGCATCGCCATCCCGTCAAAATTGTCGCCTCAGGTCGTACAGACGCTCGTGTCCATGCCTTAGGACAAGTGATTCATTTTGACACTTCGTTACAGATGCCGGCGGAGCGGTTTGTCAAAGCGTTGAACGCGATGTTGCCCGACGACATCCTCGTCAAACAAGCAGAAGAAGCGGATGCTGGGTTCCATGCTCGATATGGGGCGAAGCGAAAAGAGTATCGCTATCATATCCGTAAGACCGAGGATCCATTCAGAAGGCACTATGCTGCCACGGTGACGTATGACCTTAGCCTTGATCGAATGCGTGAGGCGATGGAGCGGCTAGTCGGCACCCACGACTTTACATCGTTCTCTGTGACAAAGGCGGAAGTCGAGGACCGCGTCCGTACCATCTTTGAAGCAGAAGTGCTCGAAATAGGGGATGAGATCGTATTCCGTTTCGTCGGTTCTGGTTTCTTATATAATCAAGTACGTATCATGGTAGGGACGGTCATTGAGGTAGGGAGAGGCAAGTATGAGCCGGCTGACATCACCGAAATGCTGGAAGCGAAAGACCGCCGTATGGCGGGGATTACCGCGCCCCCACACGGTTTATATTTATGGAATGTGAATTATGAAAAAGTAGATTGACATTCCCTCTATAAAATCGTATTATATTCATTGGCATTTCATTTTCACATTTAGAGATGAACCACAATCTTAGCCCCGTAAACTAGGATTATGATAAAGCATCAAAAAAATTAAGTGAACAGACATTTTAGGAGGTATTCCACATGCGCACAACATTCATGGCTAAAGCATCTGAAGTAGAACGCAAATGGCTCCTTATCGACGCAGAAGGCAAAACACTCGGTCGTTTGACTAGTGAAGTAGCATCACTTCTTCGCGGTAAGCACAAGCCGACTTTCACACCACACGTTGATTGCGGAGACCACGTCATCATCATCAACGCTGAGAAAATCAAATTGACTGGTAACAAATTGAATGACAAGATCTACTACCGTCATTCAGGTCATCCAGGCGGTTTGAAATCACAAACTGCAAAAGAGCTTCTCGCAAAACGTCCAGAGCGTATGCTTGAACTCGCGATCAAAGGGATGCTTCCAAAAGGATCACTCGGTCGTCAACAATTCAACAAACTCCACGTTTACGCTGGAACTGAACACAAGCATGAAGCACAAAAACCAGAAGTTTACGAACTTCGCGGTTAATCGAGACACAGGGAGGAACTAAACGATGGCAGATGTACGTTACTACGGAACAGGCCGCCGCAAACACTCGGTGGCTCGCGTTCACCTCGTTGCAGGTGACGGTAAAGTTGTTGTAAATGGCCGCGATATCTCAGAATACTTCGGTCATGAGACTTTGATCATGATGGCTAAATCACCACTCGTATTGACTGAAACAGAAGGTAAATACGATGTAATCGTTAACGTTAACGGTGGTGGATACACTGGACAAGCTGGAGCGATTCGCCACGGCGTATCACGTGCGCTTCTTCAAGCGGACCCAGAATTCCGTCCAAGCCTCAAAGAAAAAGGCTTCTTAACTCGTGACGCTCGTATGAAAGAACGTAAAAAATACGGTCTTAAAGCAGCACGTCGCGCACCACAATTCTCGAAGCGTTAATCTTCGCGAAGTGGTTCGAACTCTCCATCCTTTCGGGTGGAGAGTTTTTTGTTTGAATTAGTCGATTCCAAAGCCGTCAAGAAAACGCTTTTTTTGATATACTGATATCGAAACAGTTATAAGGGGGAAGCGATATGCTTACAGTAGAGCAAGTACGCGAGGAATTGGCGGGGCTCGTTGATCCAACGATCAACCGAACGCTTGGAGATACAGCGGGAGTCAAAGACATCCGCATTAAAGAAGATTACGTCAGTGTGAAAGTGGCACTCGGACAAACAGGGAGCGGGGAACAGCTTCAGTTACAACAAGAGATCGTCACATTGCTCAAGGGGAAAGGCTTTAAGACGGTCGGGCTTCGCTTTGAAGCATTGAACGATGAAAGTTTGAAGGAGGCAACAAAGCCAGCAATCCTTCGCGAGAATTCAGGAACGACATTTATCGCTATCGCTTCAGGTAAAGGTGGCGTAGGGAAGTCGACAGTATCCGTCAACTTAGCGGTTGCGCTTGCACGTGCTGGGAAGAAAGTTGGATTGATTGACGCGGACATTTACGGTTTCAGCGTTCCAGATATGCTCGGAATCGAAGAACGTCCAGTCGTTCGTGGAGAAAAAATCATTCCAGTTGAGCGATTTGGTGTAAAAGTCATCTCGATGGGCTTCTTCGTTGAAGATAATGCACCTGTTATCTGGCGCGGACCGATGCTTGGGAAGATGCTCAACAACTTCTTTAATGACGTGGAGTGGGGAGACCTTGACTATCTATTGCTCGACTTACCACCAGGAACAGGAGATGTCGCGCTCGATATCCACTCTATGCTCCCATCATGTCAAGAGTTGATTGTGACGACACCTCATGCTACAGCTGCCTTCGTTGCTGCCCGTGCAGGAGCAATGGCGATTAAAACGAACCATAAAGTGTTAGGCATCATTGAGAACATGGCTTACTTCGAAAGTAAGGTCACAGGCGAGAAAGAATATGTATTTGGGTATGGTGGTGGAGAAAAACTCTCAGAAGCACTGAAGAGTAAACTCCTCGCTCAAATTCCACTCGGTCAACCGTATGACAACGAAGAAGACTTTGCACCATCTGTGTATCGTGATGGGCATCCGTTTGAGCATACGTATGATGAGTTGGCGCAAGCAGTCATTCAACAAATAGAAGGGTGAATCGGTGAGAGATGAAAGTACAAGGTTTTTTACGTTTGTTTTGGACAACGCTCGTTTTTGGGACGTTGTTTGGGTTCCTGATGAATTTATTGGCGAACCCGGGTTATTTGGTCAGTCAGTCCTGGGAGGCAATTGTCACGGCACTCAGTTACTCGAGTACATGGACCGGGATCAGCATGATGGGCTTCTTCGCCTATTTAATCATCCACCGAGTCGGTCTCGACTTGTTTAGAGGACCACGTCTATGGAATCGTGTTCAAGTATTGCTGATTGCTTTTGCAATCTTTGATGCCGTTTATTTACGAATGCTCGCATTTGGGAACGATCATATGTGGCGTTATATCGGTGAGATGGCTGTGCTATTAATTGTCGCTTGGGTAGTTGCTGCAAGTAAGGCGAAACAAACGAATATGAGTGCTTTCATTCCGACACTCTTCTTGATGACGGTGATTACGTTAATCGAATGGATTCCAGCGCTTCAAACAACTGATGAAATCCCATTACTTTGGCCAGCACTCGCGACACTCGTGTTTGCGAACGCCTATCAAGTATTGATGCTTCATCGTTTCCAACAGACTGGACAAGTGGCAGAGCCGACTTCACCAGAAACAGCAAAGAAGAAAACAAAAAAGCAGATGTCTTCTAAGTCATCTTAACGATCGAGCGGTCGTGGATTACTCCTTGTCAGGGGTTGATCCACGACTGTTTTTTTCTTTTAGTGATGTTAATAGAAAAAAATAAAGTTTTTTTAGAAAAATAGTTGACGGTTTTGTAGGATGCTGATATATTAATAAACGTCGCTGATGTTGTTCACGAAACGATAATCAGGAAGCGAAAAAAATAATAAAAAGTAGTTGACTTTCACAAGTCAAATCGCTATTATTAAAAAGTCGCTAACACGACAACGATTGGTCTTTGAAAACTGAACGATGAGGCAAAAATAAGTTTTACAATTTTTGAATGAAGCGCAAGCTTCGTCAATTTAAGAGCTATATCAAATTCTTTGGAGAGTTTGATCC